>DASZDV010000439.1:0-4826 GCA_035941575.1 Pyrinomonadaceae bacterium | reverse complement strand
GGCGCTGGTCCAATCGGACGACCGTTGTCGCGTCCGACAGTCGAAGTAGTAAGCGCAAACTGAATGTAGTTTCGCTCGTTGATCGGCAAGTTGTTGATGCGCTGCTGATCGATAGTCGTGGCAACTGCGGTTTTAGAGGTTTCGACGATGTCTGCCGTCGCTTCAGAGATAGTCACACTCTCTGTGATCTCGCCTGGCTCAAGCACAACATCAATTTCGGCGGCCTGACCTACGGTGACCGTCACCTTCGTCAACACCGCCTTCTTGAAATTCGGGGCTTCAACAGTTACCTCGTAATCACCCGGCGGGATGTTGATGATTCGATAGAAGCCTTCATCGTTCGTCTGCGCGGTGCGCGAGACGTTCGTGCCCGGGTTGCGCGCAGTCACGTTTGCGTTTGGCACGACAGCGCCCGACGAGTCTTTAACGTTACCCTGCAAGTCCGCCGCGTTTGATTGCGCTTGACCCAACGCAAGGGTTGCGGAAGCCAACAGCAGTACGAGCAGAGAAATGAGTTGAAACGATCCGGTAAGCCAGGACTTTAACGATACAAACATCGTCATATTCTCCTTAACTAGTTTCGCGGCTCTAGAACTCGCGTTCAAAAGACTCGTTGTTACGTTCGCTGTACCTGGGATGAGATTCGGAGACGGCCTCCGACTCATTTGCTGACGGCGCATGGGAGTGGATCATCGCGCCGGTTATCAAACTTCCCTTGAGTTGGGAGACCGATAGAGAGACCAATACTGCCCCGCCTTTTTACTCTAAAAAGTGCGACGTGGCAAGCAGTTCTAATTCTCGTATGTCTTAAACGGAACGATGGTTAGCGGCAGGAGAGCGCGTCGCGCGAGCCACTCGGTTTCGGAAGCGCTCGCTCGCGCCGAAGACGGCGACGCCTAACTCTGTAAGACGTGGACGGAACGCGGCGCGCCGAAGTAAACCACAAATCCGCAACCGCGATTGAAACTTGTTGCGATGTGTATCCGCGTAGCTCGCCGCCAGAGTCGCAAGCGCTTCGGGCCTCGCAAGTTTTTCGCCATGCCTCGCAATGACTTCCGCCACTAACTCTCCGCTCTCGAGCGCCATCAGCATGCCGCTGCCGGTAAATGGATCGATGAAGGCCGCTGCGTCGCCGATCGCCAACAATCCTGTCGCGGGCGCGGGACTGTGCCTGCCAAAATGTTCCCACGACGCGCTCAGCCATTCGGAGCTCGCCATTGCCGGACCGAGTGTGTAAGAAGCCCGCGGATTCTTCATAACCATCTCGCGCATGACGCGTTCCGGATCCGACTGACAACGTTTCACCTGCTCCGCACTGACGATAAAACACAGGTTGCTTTCACCCGCCTCGATGCTGCTCAGTCCACCGTAACCGCCGGAATAGAAGTAAATCTCGCAGGCGCCCGGCGCGACGCGCGTGTTGCGTAAATGAGCTTTGAACGCGATCAGTTTTGGTTTCTGTTTCGGCGATGAGTCTAACTTACGCGCGAGAATGCGCGCCCTTCCCGTCGCGTCGATCGTCAGCGAGCCGTGAAACTCTTGCTCTTCCATTCCGCTTTTAATCTTCAATCCGTGTACGGAGTCCGCGTTAATCCGTGGCCCAACCACGTTCGCACCTTCAACAACCTCAACGCCAACTTCAGCTGCGCGTCTGAGCAGAACGTCGTCCATCACTGCACGACTGAGCCCGAGCGCCATGCGATCGCCAAACCAACTACTCGGCACAGTCACGTGATGACCGCGGCGCGAATAGAAAACAGTTTCTGAGATCCTCGCGGAATCAGAACAGATGATCGCTCGCGCAACGCCGAGTTTTTCAAAATGGTCCTGGCATTCTGGAGAGATGAACTCACCGCATAACTTCGGGCGCGGAAATTTCTTCTGCTCGACGAGCAGCACCTTGAAACCGTTCCTGGCCAGGTGGATCGCAGCACTACTGCCCGCCGGGCCTGCGCCTGCTATGACGACGTCGTAATGATCTCTCATGCACTCAACACCAGTCGCGCCGGAAAATGATGTTCCACCCAAAAATCGCGCAAACCGGCGGCCTTACCTAAACGCACTAACTCATCTGCTTTGAAACTCCTCAGAATCGAAAGTGCGCCGTCATGCCGCAACAAACGGTTCTTTAGTACAAGCTTTCCGAGTGTTGTGTAAAAGAAGTACGGAACCGGATCACGATGAAGATCAATTACGAAGATGCGTCGCCTAGCTACACGACTCATCTCGCGCAGGATGTTTACGACCTGTTCGTCAATGAAGTGGTGCGTGAACAGCGAACACATTACGTAGTCAAACTCATCGGCGGCAAACGGTAGCTGCAACGCGTTGCCGCGCACGGAACTGATCTCCGGAAACTCTGTTGACTCTTCGAGAATAGCCTGTGCGGATCGTTCATTTAATTCGAGACCGACGCCCCTGAAACGTCGATTAGTCGACCTGGCCCAACCAGCCGTTACACGCAAAAGTTCGCCTGAGCCGGCACCAACATCGAGAACTGAAAACTCCTTTAACCGGCGGTCTTCGACGTCTTTGAACAGGGTCTGTTTCAACGCGTGCGCATCGCCCATCCAGCGGTTAACAAGCTGCAATTCCGAGATGCAGGCTTCGTACTCCTCCGGCGTGTAGTTGCCAGTGTCGATGTCTTCTAGTTGATAGCTACGGTGTTTGAATTTCTCGAACATTCTTCTACGACTCAACTGATTTCTGGATCACCAGTGCACTATTCTTCGAGCCAAAGCCAATACAGTTGCAGAGTGCTGTCTTGACGTTTGCCTCGCGTGCTTCGTTGGGGACGTAGTCGAGATCACAATCAGGGTCAGGCTCTTCGAGGTTTATTGTCGGAGGAATTCTGTGGGTGTGCATTGCGCATAGCGCCGCGCCGATTCCCGCCGCGCCGCTGGCGCCTTGCGGATGGCCGATTTGCGACTTGGTCGCCGACATCGGAATGCGCGCGGCATGTCCGTCGAACGCCCGCTTCAACGCGCTCGTTTCGATACGATCGTTCAGGACAGTCGACGTGCCATGCAGGTTAACGTAGTCGATGTCTTTTGGTTCTACGGCGGCATCTTCGAGCGCCAATCGCATTGCACGCGCCGGCTCGTCGCCGTCCTCGGCTAAACGGACGCGATGATATGCGTCGCAGGTCGCGCCGTAACCGATTATCTCGGCGTAAATCTGTGCGCCGCGATTTGTCGCATGCTTCAGTTCTTCGAGCACGTAGATCCACGAGCCCTCACCGAGGACCATACCGGACCGATTGATTGAAAACGGTCTCGACGCGCGATGCGGTTCATCGTTCCAATCGCTCGTTAAAACTGTCATCAGATTGAAGCCCGCGAGAATACCCGGCGCGATTGGCGCGTCCACGCCACCTGCGAGCATGACGTCTTGACGGCCGAGAGCAATGTGTTGAGCCGCATAAGCGATCGCGTCAGACGAACTGGTGCAGCCGGTGGAAACAATGTGCGATAGACCACGAAGGCCAAACGCCATCGACAACTCGCTCGATAGACCACCGTGCGTAGAAGATGGAATCGTGTAGACACTGGCCTTGCTGGTTGGACCAACGTACCAGTATTCGTACTGCTGTTCGGTGAAGGCCAGGCCACCGCCGCCGGTTCCGAGTTCTACGCCGAACGCACGCCGCTCCTCGAGTGACATGTCTTGTGGAAAGAGATGCGCGTCCTCGAGCGCTTCTCGCGCAGCTGCCAGCGCGAGCGGGACCGTACGCGGCACGTGCTTGCGATCTTTGGGATTGAGCTGTGCTTGCCAATCAAAGGAAGGAACTTCTGCGGCGATCTGAACCGCAAAATCCGATGGGTCGAAAGCTTCGATTCTGCGAACGCCGCTCTTACCGTTGATGAGGCCGTTCCAAAAAGCTTCACGTCCAATGCCGAGAGGAGTCACACACCCCATTCCGGTTATTACTACCCGGCGTGGACGCGTGAACCCTCTCAGCATCGAACCTGACCCTCAGTCAACTTAAATCTTCTGACCGCACTCGTTGCAGAACTTGGCGCCTGGCGGAAGTTCCGCCTTGCAATTCGGACACGTCGCCGCGCCCAGTTTCGTGCCGCATTCTGTACAGAACTTTGCGCCAGCACTGTTTTTGCTTCCACAGTTGGGACAAGGAACGCCTGCCGCGGTCGCACTCCCCGCGGCTGCGGTGCCGCCCTCTTTCGATTGCCTGATTGCGTCCGTCATCGCACCAGCCATCGCGTTTCCGAGTGCAAAACCAGCGCCAAGTCCGGCACCGGTGCCGGCGCCGCCTGAGGGATTCTGCGCGGCGTCACGCATCGCGTCCGCAGCTTGAAATTGTGTGTAGCGTCCGACATCGCCGATCACGCCCATCGACGTGCGCTTGTCCATCGCAGCTTCCACTTCCTGCGGTAACGAGATGTTTTCGATGACGAACTTCGTTAATTCGAGGCCCCAGCTCTTGAAGTCGTCGTTCATCTTTCCGCGCATGAACGTGCCGAGTTCGTCGTAATTCGACGCGAGATCGAGCGCGGCAATTTTGGATTCACCCAACGCATCGCTGAAGCTGCTCACGAGCGTACGCTTCAACTGGCCTTCAACGTCTTCAGTGACGAAGCGCGCATTCGTGCCGGCGAGCTCTTTGATGAACGCTTGCGGATCGGCAACGCGCATCGAGTAGATCCCGAACGCGCGCAAACGGACCATGCCGAAATCGGTGTCGCGCATCATCACCGGATTCGGTGTTCCCCATTTGAGATCCGTGAACTGTCTTGTATTGACGAAGTAGACCTCCGCTTTGAATGGTGAGTTGAACCCGTATTTCCAGGCTCCCAGCTTCGAGAGGA
>DASZDV010000438.1:0-2388 GCA_035941575.1 Pyrinomonadaceae bacterium | reverse complement strand
GCCATGCCATCGATCCGCTATTCTGGCGCGCCCACGTGCCGGTCTGGGCAAACGTGGTCGCGCCGGCGAGTAACAGAACCAGGAATGATGCGGGCGCTATGCGCATGCTGTTGGGTGCTTACGGCACTGGCGCGCCGAAGATGCGAGCGAAACTCGCGATCGGCGTAAGACTCATGATGGTCTGCAGTGTCTTTAGCCTGTTACCCGGCACGAGGATCTGATCGCCCGGTGCGAGATAGACGTTGTCAGGCGCTTTGCCTTTGTAGATTGCCGACAAGTTGACCTTGATTGGTAGTGGTGGCTCACCGTTAGCCTGACGTCGTAAGACGATTACTCCGCTTTTGTTACCCGTACCCAACACTCCACCCGCTTCGGCAATCGCCTCACTCACCGTCATACGATGGTTCATGAGACGAACCCCCGGTTGGCCCACGTCGCCGATTACGCTGTAACGATACGAAGATGCCTTGTCGAGCGAGACCGTCACTTGCGGATCGATGATGTATTCGTCGTAGCGCTTCTTAATGACCTCAGCGACCTCATCCACTGTTTTCCCGTTGACGAAGACTCCGCCCTGTATCAACGAGAGTGAAACGCGGCCACTAGGCGGAATGACGATATTGGCACGTGAGTAACGTGGCTGGTTGAACACCTCGACGGAAATAACGTCCTCGGGACCCAGACGGTAAGTGCTGAAGAAGTTGTTGTAGAAAGAGTTGACGGCAGCTTCTTCGGTTATCTGTTCCTGCCGGTTTGCCTGAATGTCCTGAGAAACATCCGCGGGCACGCGTGAAGTGTCATCTGGCTCCAGCCTGTCGCCGTTAACCGGCTTCTTCTGATCTTTCTTGCCCTGATCGGTCGCAGCAGTTCGTGGTCTCGCCTTTTGCGGATCACTCTGCGGCTGAGCCGCGACACTGATCGTCAAGGCGATCAGAAAACATGTTGCCAGTGTCATTCGTCTCGTGTTTGTCATATCCAACCTCCAACAACGATCATTGGGCTCCGCGCCCAAACAGAATTATCTTGATGGTCTCAAACATGATGATCGCATCAAGAAACAATCCATGGTTCTTAATGTAGAACAGGTCATACTGAAGTTTCTGCCGCGCATCTTCGATTGAGGCGCCGTACGGGTATTTGATTTGGGCCCAGCCTGTCAGGCCGGGTGCAATTAGATGCCGCTGTTCGTAGAACGGGATCTCCTCGGCGAGTTGAGCCACAAAATGCGGTCGTTCGGGTCTGGGACCGACGAAACTCATCTCACCCTTCAGAATGTTCCAGAACTGCGGGATCTCGTCGACTCGAATTTTGCGAATGACGCGACCTACGCGCGTCGTGCGGGTGTCTTTCTTACTGGCCCAAACCGGGCCTGCTTGTTCAGCATCAACTCGCATCGAGCGAAACTTCGTCAGCACAAATACCCGACCGTTCTTACCGACTCGTTCCTGTTTGTAAAAAATCGGGCCCTTTGACTCGAGTCTGATCAATACCGCCGTGACCAGAACGATGGGCAGCGAGAGAATTGCGCCGATCAACGCCACCAGCCAATGGACCACGTTCCGCGTGACTTCCGAGATCTTTGCCTGGCGTCGACGACCCGTGAAAATCAGCCACGATGGACGAAGCATGTTCAAAGAAACGCGACCAGTGATCCGTTCATAAAACGAGGCGCCTTCTTCGATATTCACCTTGCCCGTCAGACTCAGTTTCAACAACTTGTTTGTTGGCAATTGTCCGCGTCGTTCTCCCATTGCCACGACGATGCGATCGATATTCTCGCGCTTTACGATCTCGTCGAGTTCTTCGGTCATACCGATCACGCGCGGATTGATCAGACTCTTGCCTAACAAGTCAGCGTCGGTACCCACAAAACCTACAATGCGATAGCCGGCGTCGGGACGGTTCAGCACTTCGCGTGCGACTTCCACCGCGAGGTTGCCCGAACCGACGACGAGGATACGTTCCCCAAAATCGGGATGGCCCAGCAGCCAATGAATCGATACGCGCCAACCCACCATTAACGTCAGTGCGATCGGCAAAGCGATTAATGAAACCCCACGCCCGAGCATCAGACTCGGAAACGTGTAAAACGAGAACGCGAGCGCAATCCAAGCGAGTCCAAGTGCCTGGATCAAACGAAGCACGAGCTCGCGGCGGTCGTGCATGACCAGAAAATCGTAAAGGTCGAAGAGGTAGAAAGCCGCGAGACAGAAGAAGGCGGCAACCGCTGCTTTCAAAAATCCATTCTTCTCGAGGAGCTCAAAGGCCCCATCCGTCAAACCGAAGCGCAGGTACACGGCACAGATCAGCGCGCCGTAGATCAACACCGCCTCGGCGAGGATCAACAAGATCATTCGTCCGTTGAGACGTAGTGCTCTCAATTGACGG
>DASZDV010000437.1:0-2037 GCA_035941575.1 Pyrinomonadaceae bacterium | reverse complement strand
AAACTACTTTTCGCGAAGAAACAGAAACGGATCTATTCGGTGAACAAGCGGTGCTCTGCGGTGGTCTGACTTCCCTGATCAAAGCCGGCTTCGAAACTCTGACTGAGGCGGGTTACGCGCCCGAGATGGCTTACTTCGAGTGTCTGCATGAGATGAAATTGATCGTGGACCTGCTTTATGAGGGCGGCATTTCCGAGATGCGGTATTCGATCTCCAACACGGCGCAGTACGGAGACATGACGCGTGGACCAGTGGTCGTGAACGACGAAACTAAACAGCGCATGCAGGGATTGCTGGCTGATATACAGTCAGGAGCTTTTGCACGCGACTGGATGAAAGAGGCACGTGATGGTCGGCCGCGGTTTCAGCAGCTCGACGACGCTGCGCGAGAGCATCCGATCGAACGTGTTGGTGAACGTTTGCGTGGTATGATGCCTTGGCTTTCACAAAGTCGTTTGGTAGACAAGACCACCAACTAAGTGCCGGAAGAGTTTAAGAAAAGCGCCGACGCGCGCAGTCATCTGATCACACGTGGCGTGGAGCGATCGCCGAACCGGGCGATGCTGCGCGCCGTCGGCTTTCAGGATGCCGACTTTCAAAAACCGATCATTGGCGTTGCGAATGGTTACAGCACCATCACTCCCTGCAACGCGGGTTTGAATCGTCTCACCGAGAGCGCACTCGCAACCCTCCGAGAAGCCGGCACAATGCCGCAAACATTTGGCACGATCACTGTCAGTGACGGAATCTCACAAGGTACTGAAGGGATGAAGTATTCCCTCGTCTCGCGCGAGGTGATTGCAGATTCGATCGAAACGGTTTGCCAGGCCGCATCAGTCGATGGCCTCATAGCTATTGGCGGCTGCGACAAAAACATGCCGGGCGCCATGATAGCCATAGCGCGTCTGAATATTCCGTCAATCTTTGTTTATGGTGGAACGATCAGACCCGGACACTATCAAGGTGAAGATCTGACGATAGTCAGTGCTTTTGAAGCCGTGGGACAGTTCTGCGCGGGCAAGATTAGCGAGGATCATCTGTTTGAGATCGAACGGCATGCGTGTCCTGGTGTCGGTTCGTGTGGCGGTATGTTCACCGCCAACACGATGTCATCCGCGATCGAGGCATTGGGGCTCTCACTTCCCTTCTCTTCCACGATGGCCGCTGACAGTGACGAAGTCGTCAAGAACGCAGGCGCGTCGGCAGCCGCGCTCGCCCATGCGGTGCGAGAACAGATCCTGCCGCGGCAACTACTGACGCGCAAAGCTTTCGAAAACGCGATTACCGTGATTATGGCAGTCGGAGGATCGACGAATGCGGTTTTGCATTTGCCGGCCATCGCTCATGCCGCGAAAGTGGATCTCACGCTTGATGACTTTGAACGAATCAGAAAACGGGTGCCGCTATTCTGTGATTTGAAACCATCGGGCAAGTATGTCGCAACTGACTTGCATAAGGCCGGTGGCATTCCGCAAGTGATGAAGATGTTGCTCGCACACGGGCTCTTGCATGGCGATGCACTGACGATTACCGGTGAAACTATCGAGCAAGCGCTGGCGAAAGTCCCAGAGAAGCCATCTCGTGATCAGGATGTAATCCGAACGTTGGAGAATCCGCTGTATCCCGAAGGTCATCTCGTCATCCTGCGTGGCAATCTCGCACTCGAAGGCGCAGTCGCAAAAGTGTCGGGAGTAAAGAACAAAGTTATTACGGGGCCTGCGCGCGTGTTTGATTCCGAAGAGTCGTGTTTGGAGGCGATCCTGTCGTCGCAGATCAAACCAGGTGACGTTGTGGTTATCCGTTACGAAGGTCCAAAAGGTGGTCCAGGCATGCGCGAGATGCTGGCGCCGACTTCCGCGCTGATCGGCGCGGGTCTCGGAGATTCAGTAGGTCTCATTACTGACGGGCGTTTTTCGGGCGCAACTTACGGAATGGTTGTCGGCCACGTGGCGCCGGAAGCCGCAATCGGCAGCAATCTCGCACTCGTCCACGAAGGCGATTCGATTACCATTGACGCCGAACACAGACTCCTGCAAT
>DASZDV010000436.1:0-8448 GCA_035941575.1 Pyrinomonadaceae bacterium | reverse complement strand
GTTGCAGGCACCGGTCGCATTCAACCTGGGCGCGCGTCTCGATGTGGCCGTTGACAAAGACCTCAGCTCCGGCAACCCGGACTTTTCCGGTGACTTTTACGGGTTCGACGACGCGGACGCGCTCATCGAAGGAGCCCAGTTCGTCAGGCTGGTACACGTGAGCAAAATCAGCTCGTCCATGCTCCAGGTTTACCAGCTCAATCCGCATCACAGTTGGCACAGCCACGAATAGCAGTTTTGGGGGCTATGCGCGCAAAGGGGCCATTATAGCGACGGTTCCGGGTCTGTCAACGCGCGGAGTGGCCTCAAAAAAGCACAAAATGCACAAAAGGGGTCCGAGTTTTGTCCCTTTTGTGCCTCTTTGTGACCGTCAGTGCGACTGCTGCGGCGTTGATTCAAACCCGCGCAAAGCATCGTCGCGCAAAACGTCGGCCAGGCGCTTGTCTGCGCCCGCGATTAACCGTCGAAAACCGGGCTTACTGATTTGGAAAAGCGGCACGGCCGCACCGCGATCGCCCGCGCGCTTCAGTGCCTGCCGCGCCAGTTCCTTGCGCCCCGTACGCTCGTAAATCTGCGCCAGAAGGTAGTACGCCTGCGAATAACTCTCGTCCATCTGCACCGCTTTGCGGAGGTGCCGAACGGCCAGTCCGTCGCGGTTCAGTTCGTAGTACAAGCAGCCAAGCACGTAATGCGCTTCCGGCGATGGCCGCGCCGTCAAAGCACGTTTGAACTCGCCTAACGCGCGGCGCCAGTTCTTCTCGGTCACAAACAACCAGCCAAGTCCATAGTGAGCAGCAAAAGACGATCCGCCTTGCTGCATAGTCTTTTTCAACAGGTTCTTTGCTTCTTCGACTTCGCCTTCGTCGGCGCACGCCAGGCCCAACAACAACGAGACTCGACAATCGTCGGGGAGTGCTGCGTGGGCTCGCATCAAATACGTTCGCGCGTGTTTTGTTTTGCCGCGGCGGAAGTAGTGTTCGCCGATGTACAAGTTCAGCGCCGCATTTTCGTCCGAGATCTCAGCCGCGTGCTGAAGCTTCGTGATGCCTTCCTGCATCTGTTTGTCTTCGATGAGCAGAAAGCCTTCGTTAACGAGATCCTCGAACACCGGGCGGTCCATCGCTTGCGCATGGGCCAAAATCCGCAGGCGCAGTTCGTCGCGATGGACGTTCTCTTCCTGTTCGAGTGCATCGCGCTCGCAACGTTGACTCCAGAGACGTTCCAAACGTTCAGACTGAACGACTCCGTCTTCTTCCAACAACGAGATAAGCGCTCTAGTGAGTGAACGATCGAAGTAGGCATTCTGGGCGTAGCGCAAAAGAAGATCGAGACTGCGTTCGAGTCGCTCTGCGAGCCGTGCGGTGCGGTTTTCGGCAGCGGAGATACGTTCGAGGAGGTGTTCGTCAGTCGGTAACGCCGCGCTGCCGACTTCGAAGCGTGAGGAACTTGGTTCCACAACGATCATCAAACGCGTGCCGCAGCGCGAACAGAAGTCCTGGCCAAGCGGGTTCGCCGCAAGACACTTTTGACAGTAATGAGAGATGTTAGGGGCCATCTTTCTAACTTCTTAATTAGTACTCGTAAAATCCACGACCGCTCTTACGCCCTAGCCAACCGGCGTCGACATAACGCTTCAGCAACGGGCAAGGTCGGTATTTGGGATCGCCGAGCCCTTCGTATAACACATTCATGATGGCCAGGCATACATCCAGACCGATGAAATCGGCAAGTGTCAACGGTCCCATCGGATGGTTCATGCCGAGTTTCATGATGCCGTCGATGCTTTCACGAGTCGCCACGCCCTCATACAAAGTGAAGATCGCCTCGTTAATCATCGGCATCAGCACACGATTTGAAACGAATCCCGGCGAATCCTGACAGTCAAGAGCCATTTTGTCCAACTTTTCCGAGAGGCTTCGTACGCGTTCGTAAGTTTCGTCGGAAGTGGCCATACCGCGGATGACTTCGACGAGCTTCATCACCGGCACAGGATTCATGAAGTGCATACCGATGACTTTGTCCGGACGATTGGTCGCGGTCCCTAACTTCGTGATCGAAATCGAAGAGGTGTTTGAAGCGAGAATCGCGTCGAGCGGAGTGATCTTGTCTAACAACTTGAAGACTTCGGTTTTGACGGCGAGGTCCTCGACCACGGCCTCAATCACAAACGTCGCCTCACCGAGCGCTGCGAGATCAGTCGTACCTCTAATCCGTTCGACAATCCGCTTCTTTTCATCCGCGGAGATCTGCTCTTTTTCGACGTAGCGTTGGAGACTCTTATCGATCGCCGCGAAACCTCGTTCAACAAACTCGTCGCGCACGTCGTGCAGGATCACGTTGTAACCGGCGCGCGCCGAGACTTGAGCAATCCCATTGCCCATCGTCCCCGCGCCGACTACACCAATAACTTCACTCACTCTCTTTCAATCTCCTTTATCTCTCCACCGCCAATGCCACAGCATTGCCGCCGCCGAGACACAGCGCGACCACCGCACGATGCGCATCGCGCCGTTTCAATTCATACAGAACAGTCGTCAACAGACGCGATCCTGACTGCCCGATCGCATGGCCCAACGCAACCGCGCCCCCGTTCACATTCACTCTCTCAGGATCGAGTCCGAGCTCTCGCGTAACGGCAACAGCCGCGACTGAAAACGCCTCGTTCAACTCGAACAAATCAACTTCGCTCGGCGACCATCCTGTCTTCTTAAACAGCTTTCTAACAGCCTCAACCGGCGCCATCATCACCAATCGCGGCTCAACTCCCGCTGTCGCCTGCGCCACGATCCGCGCCATCGGCTCAACACCGAGTTCGCGCGCGCGACGCAACGACGTAACAACCACCGCCGATGCGCCGTCGTTCACACCTGGCGCATTCCCTGCCGTCACTGAACCTTCCTGTTTGAACGCCGGCTTCAGTTTTCCGAGACCTTCGACCGACGTGTCTTCCCGCACCGTCTCGTCGGTATCAAAAACAATAGCCGCTCCTTTTTTCTGCGGAATCTCAACGGGAACGATCTCGTCCTTAAACTTTCCGGCCTTGATTGCCGCCGCCGCTTTGCGATGCGAGTTCATCGCAAACTCATCCTGCTCCGCGCGCCCAATCTTGTACTCGTCGGCAACAACTTCTCCGGTGCAACCCATGTGATAGTTTTCAAATGCGCACCACAGACCGTCGTTGATCATTGAGTCAACCAGTTCGCCGTTACCCAACCGGTAACCCTCGCGCGCTTTGGGAATCAGGTAAGGAGCGTTGCTCATCGACTCCATGCCGCCGGCAACGACGATATCGACGTCGCCGAGCCGGACACCCAGCGCGGCCATCATCACGGCCTTCAAACCTGAACCGCAGACTTTATTGACCGTCACTGCGGAAACGGTGTTTGGCAAGCCGCCGTTGAGTGCGGCCTGGCGCGCGGGATTCTGGCCCAGACCCGCCTGGATCACACAGCCCATGATCACTTCGTCAACGTCTTCCGGCCTTACGCCGGCGCGTTTCACGCTCTCACGCACCACGATCGCGCCGAGGTGTGGCGCAGTGAATCCCTTCAGTGACCCCAGAAATTTTCCGACCGGCGTCCGCGTCGCACTGATTATTACTGCTTCGTTCAGTTCAGACATTTGATAAACTCCCTGCTCCAACTTGCCTTAACCGTATCAGCTAAATCGTACCTGAGGAGAACCGACATGTTAAAGCACGCACGCGTCTTTTACAGCCTCGCTCTGTTTTTGATCTGTCTTTGTTCAGGTTCGATCGCCTCCACATCGGCGCAGGACGGCGGCCGCGCCGCAGCCCGCGATGTGTTGGGCAGTCTGCGTTACCGGCACATCGGTCCTGTCGGCAACCGCCTGACTTCCGTCGTCGGAATTCCTGGCGATCCAAACGTCTATTACGTTGGCGCCGCATCAGGTGGAATTTGGAAAACAACTGACGCCGGAGTTCACTGGGAACCAATCTTCGACGGTCAACCAGTTTCGTCAATCGGCCAGTTGGCAATAGCTCCCTCGGATCCGAATGTTATCTGGGCCGGAACTGGCGAACCGTGGATTCGCAGTCATATTTCAGTCGGTCAGGGTGTTTACAAGTCCACTGACGCGGGCAAGACGTGGCAATTCATGGGATTGGAGAAAACCGGCCGCGTCAGCCGCATTCTAATAGATCCTAAAAACCCGGACGTCGTGCTCGTAGGCGCGCTGGGTCACGCTTACGGACCGCAACAGGAGCGTGGCGTTTTTCGCACAACGGACGGCGGAAAGACATGGGAACGCACTCTGTTCACCGATGAAAACAGCGGCTGCTCCGACATGGCGATGGATCCGTCGAATCCGCGCGTTGTCTTTGCCGGAATGTGGCCGATTGAGATTCACACGTGGGGCAGAGAGAGTGGTGGTCCAGGAAGCGGGCTTTTCAAATCAACTGACGGCGGTCTCACATGGAAACGTCTGACCGGCAACGGCCTGCCGACGCGAAAGACCGGCAAGCTTGCGCTTGCAATCGCCCGCACGAATCCGAATCGCGTCTATGCATTGATCGAAACTGGCGACGGCGTTCCGCTGAAAGGCGAGGAAACTGATCGCGGAAAACTGTGGCGCTCCGAAGACGGCGGCTCGACTTGGCGTCTAGTGAGTTACGATCGAACGCTCGGTGGCCGCACGCATTACTACTTCCGCATGGCCGTGTCTCCCGACAATGAAAACGAGACTTACTACCTCACGGCCGGGTACAGCGTCTCGATCGACGGCGGCGAAACCATCAAAGCCGGATCTTTCGGCAGTAGTCCCGGCGGCGACAATCACGACATGTGGATCGACCCGACAAATGCGAATCGCATTGCCGTTGCAAACGACGGGGGAGTTTCGCTCTCAACTACACGTGGACGCACCTGGTACCGAATACAACTGCCGATCGCGCAGATGTATCACGTGACCGTCGACAACAAGATTCCCTACTACGTTTACGGCAACGAACAGGATGATCCTTCTTATCGTGGGCCAAGTCGATCCGGCGGTGGCGGATTCGCCGGTTCGATTCCGCGTAGCGCGTGGCATGCGGTTGCTGGTGGTGAGAGTGGTTGGGCTACACCCGATCCGGTTGACCCGAACATCATCTGGTCGAGCGCGTCCGGTTCCGGAAGCATTGGCGGCATCGTTGAGCGTTACGACCTGCGCAACGGGCAGTCGAGAAACGTCGAAGTCTGGCCGGATCAAACAAATGGATCGCCCGCGGCGGATCTGAAGTACAGATTTGTTTGGACCATGCCGTTGACAATCTCGCCTCACGATCACAACAAGCTTTATGTCGGCAGCCAGTTTGTTCATCAGACAACCGACGCCGGACAGAGCTGGCAAATCATCAGTCCCGACTTGACGCTTAACGATAAGACGCGCCAGGGATTCTCCGGCGGACTCACGGGCGACAACATCGGCGTCGAGTACGCTGGCGTGGTCTTTGCGATTGCTGAGTCGCCAAAAGAACCCGGCTTGATTTGGGCGGGCACAAACGACGGCTTGGTCCAAATCACTCGCGACGGCGGTAAGAACTGGACCAACGTCACCAGGAACATTCCCAATCTTCCGCCGTGGGGAACTGTCAGCAACATCGAAGCGTCGCGTTATGATGCCGGCACCGCCTACATCACTGTTGATTTCCATCAGGTCAACAACCGAGATCCTTTTGTTTACAAGACCAAAGACTACGGTAAGACGTGGAAGCAAATCACCACCGGGATTCCACGCAGCATGCTGAGCTATGCGCACTGCGTCCGCGAAGATCCGACGCGTGCCGGTCTGTTGTATCTGGGCACCGAAAACGCGCTGTATGTCTCGTACGATGATGGTGAAAACTGGCAACCGTTGCAATCGAATCTGCCGCACGCGCCCGTCTATTGGATGGTCATCCAGGAACACTTCAACGATCTCGTAATCGCGACTTACGGTCGTGGTTTCTGGATCCTGGATGATCTCACGCCCATTCAGCAGATGACCGATGCAGTCCGATCGTCGGACGTCCACCTGTTTGCGCCGCGGCCGACTTACCGTTTTCGTCAGGGAACGGTTCCTGTAACGATGTCTGACGATCCATCGGCGGGGCAAAATCCGCCTTACGGCGCAGCAATCAACTATTACTTGAAGAGCGCACCTTCGGGAGACGTAAAAATCAGAATTGAAGACTCGAAAGGACAAACGATTCGAACACTGACGGGCACGAAGAACGTTGGACTCAATCGCGTCACGTGGAACCTCGAAGGTGAGCCGACGCGTGAAGTCCGCATGAGAACGAGTCCCGCTTATGCGCCTGAGATTCGGGTGGGCACTGACGGCACTCGTCCGGCACCGGGCGCTCCGCGCATGTCGCTGCTGTTACCGCCGGGAAATTACACGGTGAATCTCAGCGCCGGTAATCAGGAACGTTCACAGCCGCTCGTGGTGAAGAAAGATCCAAATTCAGAAGGCACAGAAGCCACGATAGCTACGCAAATGACCATGTTGCTCGAGCTGCGAAAAGATCTGGACAGCGCCGCGGAAATGGTCAATCAGATCGAGTTCATTCGCGCGCAGATCTATCAACTTACTGCCGCTGTTTCCGACAACAGCGTGAAGTCAGCCGCGGACGACCTTGATAAAAAATTGATCGATATTGAAGAAAACCTCATTCAGCGCCGGTTGACTGGGCAAGGACAAGACACAGTTCGCTGGCCACCGAAGTTAATGAGCAAGATCAATTATCTCGCCAACGGTCTCGCCGGATCAGACTTCGCGCCGACGAATCAGCAACGAGAAGTGCAGGCGCTCCTGAACGCACAACTGACAAACCTTCGCCAAAGATTCGACGCAGTGATTAGCAATGATCTCGCTGCGTTCAATAAACTGTTACGCGACCGAGGAGTACAATTCATAAGCACGCGGACACCGTAGTAGCCACAAAGAGGCACAAAAGCACGAATGGTTTGGCCGACATCAGTTCGTGCCTCTTGTGCTTCTTTGCGGCTCAACTTTCTTTTTGCTATTCATAAAGCATGCAAGCACTGATTCTGGCTGGCGGCAAAGGCACGCGCCTGCGCCCATTGACCGTTTACACCCCAAAACCGATCGTTCCAATTTGCAATCGTCCCTTTCTGCTGTACCAGATCGACACCCTGCGACGTGCAGGCATTGTCGACATCACGCTCTCGCTTTCGTATCAACCGAATAAGATCGAACAGTTGCTCGGTGACGGGTCCGATTACGGCGTGAAGCTGAAGTACACCGTCGAACCGCAGCCGATGGGGACTGCGGGCGCGTACAAGTTTGCCGAAGATCTGATTCGCGAACCGACGGTCGTCTTCAACGGCGACATCCTTACGGATCTCGATCTCAAGGCCATGATTCGCGAACACAACGAGCGAAAGGCGATCGCCACGATCGTGCTCGCGCCGGTTGAGAACCCGCAGGCTTACGGCCTCGTCGAAACGGAAAAGAACGGACGCATTCGACGTTTTCTAGAGAAACCGAAGCCAGACGAAATCACGTGTAACAACATTAATGCCGGCACTTATGTCCTCGAACCGAAGGTGCTCGATATGCTTCCCGCGGGCGAGAACTACTCGTTCGAGTACGGCCTTTTTCCCGATTTGCTGAAACGAAAAGAAGCGTTTTACGCGCACATTCCGCCGCGCACTTACTGGATCGACATCGGCACGCCGGAACGCTATTTACAAGCGCACTGGGATTTGCTGGCAAATCGCGTGAGCCGAATTCACATCAAAGAAAGGCGCGGCCAGTTTGACGCCGCCACCGTCGCCGAGATCGACGAACTATCGATCATCGGTGACGATTGCCAAATAAAACCCGGCGCGCAGATCGTCAACTCCGTTTTAGGCCCGGGTTGTTTCGTTGAAGAACGCGCACGCGTAGAGAACTCCGTCATCTGGCCGCACACGCGCATCGGCACAACGGCGCAGATCCTTGGCTCCATCGCCGGACGCGGTTGTCACATCGGGCGTTCGGCGGTTGTTGGACCAGGCAGCGTGCTCGGCGACAAGACTTCATTGACTGACTACACGATCACGGGGGGTCGCACTGAGTGACGGAGTCGCTCGTGCAAATCAAATTCGGCACCGACGGCTGGCGCGCAGTGATTGCGCGAGAGTTTACTTTTGCGAACGTCGAGCGGGTTGCCCAGGCGTACGCAGACTTCCTCACGCGTGAAACGGGATCGGGAAAACAGCCGTTTGTGGTGATCGGTTTTGATCATCGATTTCTCTCGGAGAAATTTGCAGCTCGCACGGCTGAAGTGTTGGTTGCAAACGGATTCAAGATCGCGCTCTTTACTGAAGCACAACCGACGCCACTAATCTCGTGGGCTGTGAAAGACCTGGGCGCTGCGGGCGGCGCCATGATCACCGCCTCGCACAATCCCGCAAACTTCAACGGCTTCAAAATCAAAGCACCCTGGGGCGGAAGCGCTGC
>DASZDV010000435.1:0-3824 GCA_035941575.1 Pyrinomonadaceae bacterium | reverse complement strand
CCTTTACACACACGACGCGGGTGAAACCTGGACGCCAAAGGATTCTCTCGTCACGACCGATCTTTATTCCGTGTTCTTCACCGATGAGACGCATGGTTGGGCCGCGGGAGAAAGTGGCGTAGTGCTCACGACTGGCGACGGCGGAAACATCTGGCTGCCGGTGAACGTGCGCACCAACCCACGGCTCGCGACAATTCATTTCGCTGATGAATCACTGGGGTGGGCCGCCGGCGCGGATGGACTTGTCGTTCGCACCGACGACGGTGGTCTGTCATGGCATCGTTTAACTGAAGGCGGCCGCGACGATCTCGCAAACATTTTCTTCATCGACAACTCACATGGCTGGGCCGTCGGCGAACGCGGACGGATCCTGTTTACCAGTTCGGGCGGGAAAAATTGGACCATCCGTCCGTCCGGCTCCACCACAAACCTTAATGCAATCAGTTTTCCGAGCGAAAAGTCGGGATGGGTTGTTGGTGATAAAGGAACGATCCTGCATTCAGTTAACGGTGGCGTGACGTGGACGACGATGGCGAATCCGGCGACAGAAGATCTGTTTGGCGCGTCGTTTATTACTGATTCGGAAGGTTGGGTAGTTGGCGCGCGCGGAGCTGTCTGGCACACGAAGGATGAAGGTGTTTCGTGGCAGTTTCAACAGACGAATACTTTCAGTTGGCTTGAAGACGTTAAGTTCGTTGACCCGCTGCATGGCGTGGCGGTTGGTTCGAGTGGAACGATCTTGCGAACCGAAGACGGTGGTCAAAATTGGCAGCGCGTCGATCGTAATCTGAAGGAATGGTTATACGCGTTGTCGTTTGCTGATGCGCAACGCGGCTACATCGTGGGCTCGCGCGGCATCGTGCTGCGAACAGATGATGGCGGCGTGACATGGAAAGATCTGGAAACCAGTGTTGGCGGAAATCTTTTTGGTGTTGACGCTGCCAGTCGAAACGATGTGCTCGTAGTTGGTGAACAGGGAAGCATCATTCACAGCGATGACGGTGGACTCACGTGGGAGATTCAGCCGTCGATCACGAGTACGGCGCTTTTCTCGATTGCGTATCGCGGCGGAAATAACGTGTGGGTTGCCGGGCGTGGCGGCGCGATTCTGCGGCGAGTTGAACCGGTCGCAACTGTAAGGATTCCTGTTTCTAAACTGCCACCCTTGCTAAAAGGGGGCCCTCCTAAATTGGAAGAGCCCCTTGACGACGGCGATATCCCGCGCGCCTTGCCACCGAAGAAACCGATTCGACCTTAGATCCTCACCGGGTGTTCTTTGGCGTAGGAGTAAGCGCAGTAGGCGGAGACGAGATGACAAATCCAGCCGAGCGTGCCGCCAGTGCCAATCCAAAATCCGGGTGTGAAGATTAGCCACAGAATTCCTGCCAGAATCCTGCCGTTGTAAAGCTGGCCAACTCCCGGAACGAGTAAACTTAAGATTCCTGCCAATACTGGGTCACGCATCGTTGACTACCTCCGCAATGGAACCCCATACGAAGGCACAATGGGTTTTGTTCGTTGTGGGCGTTACTCGGAGTCGGGGCGGCGGACGTCGACGATTTCGCCGCGAAACGTTTTGAGCATTTGCTGGACTATTGGACTACTTTCGGCGGTTTCGCGTAGCCGTTGCTTTTCGAGGCGGGCTTCTTCTTCAGGACTCAGGTCTTCGTTATTGGCTTGGAGATCCTTCACCAAGATTCGGATTTTAATTTCTTGCCCAGTCACCTCCCGGCAAGCGTCGCGCACGAAACTTTCTGACTTCGCAAGCGTGTCTCGAAAGTGGCGCGACTCAGGCGCAAACTCGATGATCATTTCGCCGTTCTCGAGCGTAGTCGTCAGCGCCGACTCGATCGCCGTGACGAGCAGCATCTTTCGTTGGTTTTCCAGGACGGCTTTAACTCGGTCAATTGGAGATGTTGCAACCACTGGAGCCGGAGCCACGGCTGTCGCAGCAAAAGAGGAAGACACAGATGACACGGATTGAGAGCTGCGATTTTGAAGTTCGGGCTTGTTCGATGTGGGCGGAGGGCCGCCTGAACCGCTTTCAAGAGAGTTCAACCGCTGGAGAATCTCGGAAATACTCTCCACACCACGCAACTCCATCAATTTCACAATCCCAACTTCCAACTGATATCGAGGTTGTGTCGCAGCTCGCAGCTTAGTCTCTGTCTCCGACAGCGAATGAAAAAACCGCACCAGGTCTGATTCGGAAAAGAGTGCCGCCTGGCGTTTTAACTCCTCAGCCTCGCAGACCGCCGATTCAAGCAGTTCCGGATTGCCCGAAACTTTGCTCACCAGCAGATCACGAAAGTGCGCCAGCAGATCGCGACAGAAGTTTCTTAGATCGTGACCGCGCATCACGATGTCGTCCACGACCGCGATCGCGTCCGCCGGCTTGTTCGCCGCGATGCTATCGACGATGCGCGTGAGAATGTCCGCGCCCGCAATTCCGAGCGCCATCTCAACGTCTTCTTTCCTAATCTTGTCACCGGCAAAACTGATCACTTGATCCAGCGCCGACTGCGCGTCGCGCATCGAGCCTTCTCCGGTGCGCGCGATCTCGCGCAACGCTTCGTCAGGAACCGAAATCTGTTCCGACTTCGCGATCAGTTTCAGTCGCTCGAGAATCTTCGCTGTAGCGATGGTGCGAAACTCAAACTGCTGGCACCGCGACAGGATCGTTTCCGGAACCTTGTGGCGTTCTGTCGTCGCCATAATGAAGACGACGCGCGGCGGCGGTTCTTCAAGTGTTTTCAGCAGCGCGTTAAACGCGGCGCCCGACAGCATGTGAACTTCGTCAATAATGAAAATCTTGTAACGGTCGCGAGCTGGTGCGATGCCTACGCTGGCGATGATCGCGTCGCGCACGTTGTCAACGCCGGTGTTTGACGCGGCGTCGATCTCCTGTACGTCGATCGAGCGGCTTTCAGTGATCTCCCGGCACGAAGCGCATTGTGTGGGATCGTCTGAGCGGCAGGGTGTCGGTGTTGGCTGTGAAGCCTTGTGGCAATTCAACGCCTTCGCGAGCAGTCGCGCGCTCGTGGTTTTGCCTACTCCACGCGCTCCGGAGAAAAGGTACGCGTGGTGCAGTCGTTGATGCTCGATTGCGTTGCGAAGGGTTCGTGTGATCGGCTCCTGGCCTGTAACTTCGTCAAACGTTTGCGGACGCCACTTCCGGGCGATTACTTGATAGGCCATGTGAGCGCTTCGTGTTTACCTTGGATTCAGTTGTCGTTATTGCGAGCGACTTGTGGTGCCGGAAATTTCTTCAACAGCTTCCAAAGAACGATCGCGCTCTTGTCGGAGTCGATCCGCACAACTCTGAACGCGACTAGCACGTCCGACTCGCGGTAGTTCATCGAACGCAGCACGTAGGTCGAATTCAATTTCATCGGCAGGCGTCTACTGGCGCTGATCCCCTGGACGTCTGCTCCCATCTGAAAACGGCGCTGCTCCAGTCTGATCTTTGGTTCTTCAGAGGGCGGATTGTAGCCGGCAAAGATGTTCGCGGCCGACGTTTCCAAGCTCACGCTTTCGAGTGGAACATCGCCAAGGCTCGTCAGCAGTCCGTAGTCCAGTCCGGCGAATCCCGTCGAGAAATAATCCTGGCTAAGCTCGATATCGCTGCCGTAGCCGTACTCGTGTGTTAGCCGAGTAAACGAGTAATACGCACCGCCACCTCGCGTCACAATCCTCTTCCGATCTTTGGTCGCGTTGTCGTCGTATGTTTCGCGCGGCAAGAGACGGATCAGACCGGTGTTCGGAGTGCGTAGGAAATCAGCGTGCGAGTTGCGATCCTCCTCCGATGGCGAGAGGAAATCTTT
>DASZDV010000434.1:0-4058 GCA_035941575.1 Pyrinomonadaceae bacterium | reverse complement strand
CATCGATCGTGTTGTAACCGGCGCCGGCACGCACGACGAGCTTGATTGGACCGGCCGCAAGCATCGGCTCAGTCACCTTTGTTCCTCTCACGACGAGAACGTCCGGAGCCTCGCCGGCGATCGCGTTAATGAGCGTTTCGTCTTTCAGGTCAGGTTGGTAGGAAACGTCGCAACCCAGCGCTTGCAAACCGTCGCGACCAGACTGTTCGAATTTATCGGCAACCAGAACTTTCATCGGATTAAATCGTGTGAATCAGCAAACCGTCTCGTAACTTCGGTTCAAACCATGTCGATTTCGGCGGCATGATTTCGTTTGCGTCAGAAACCTTCAACAGGTCGGCAACCGTCGTCGGATAAAGTGAAAACGCAACGGCCGCTTTGCCTTCGTTTACTAAACGTTCGAGCTCCTGCGTTCCCCTCAGACCACCGACGAAATCGATCCGTTTGTCGGTGCGGATGTCCTTGATGCCGAGAATCGGATCGAGCAGTCGATCCTGAAGCACGCTGACGTCGAGCATTCCAACCGTACTTATTGGCAACGTGGCATCGGGCGCTAGTTGCAGGCCATACCATTTGCCGTCGATATACATGCTCCACTGACCGCGTCCCGTGGGTGACGGATTTGCGTTTTCAGTGACTGTAAACTGCCGCTTCAGCGCATTCAGGAGTTCCTGTTTGGAACGTCCGTTGAGATCGCGAACGACGCGGTTGTACGCGAGGATCTTCACTTGTGAATCCGGAAAGATAACGGTGAGAAAGTAGTTGTAATCTTCGTTTCCTGTGTGCGTGAAACTTTGTTCGCGTAACTCCGCGCGCGCACGGCTCGCGCTCGCGGCGCGGTGATGCCCGTCGGCGATGTAGAGCAACGGAACAGACGCGAAGCTTTTGACCAACTGTTCTGTCTCTGTCATGCGCCAGATCGTGTGACGAATTCCGTCTTCGGCGGTTATATCGAGCAACGGCGCCGCAGTTACTGCGGCTGAGACCTGTTCGTCGATCTCGGGATGCGTGCGATAGGTTAGAAAAACTGGTCCAGTCTGCGCTCGCAACATCGCGATATGGCGTGTTCGATCGTCTTCCTTGTCGCGCCGGGTGCGTTCGTGTTTGCGAATCGTGTTGTTGTCGTATTCGTCGATCGAGCAAACGGCCACGACGCCGATTTGCTGGTGCTGGCCCATAATCAACCGGTACAGGTAAAGGCTCGGTTCCGCTTCCTTTTCGAGCGGGCTCGTGGCGATCAGTTTTTCAAAGTTTTCGACTGCTTTGCGATAAACGGCATCGCTGTACGGATCTGTTCCCGGCGGCAGGTCGATCTCAGGACGCGACACATGCAGAAAGCTCAATGGATTGTTTTGTGCGAGAGCAAGAGCTTCCTCGGTGTTCACAACGTCGTAAGGAACGCTTGCGACCGCCTGAGCACGTTCAGGTGTGGGACGCAAAGCGCGAAATGGACGAATAACCGCCACAGATCCTCCTTCATCCGTTAACTACGAGGTTGATTAATGTAAAGGCTTATGGAGTTTAAGACTAGCGGTTTGGGTGTGAAAACTCAAACCAGGGTGCGCTATCATCTTGCCGCGATGCCTTCTGCGCCAATCTCTAACGGAATCATTAACACAATTCGCAAGCTGGGCCAGTTTGCCTTCCGCGGTACGCGAAAGTTTGTCTCGCAACCCGGCGAAGCACTGCTTCTTTGCCGCATGGCGTGGTGGGTGACCGTGTTGACGATCGCGGCGCGCTGCTATTCGCTGCCGCGTGCGCTGGCGATTGTTGCAGGAAGTGAAACGAACAAGACGAATACGCGCGACGCCGTGGTCCAGGAACGCCTTGCCCGTTCAATTGATCTATTGCTGTCGATGGACGTGTTTCTCTTCAAGCCGGTTTGTTGGAAACGCGCAGCGGTGCTTCACCGGTATCTCATGCGCAACGGCATGACGACGCGGATCATTTTTGGCGTAAGAAATGAGCCGGACGGCAAGGTCGCCGGTCACGCGTGGCTCGAAGCCGAAGGCGAACCCATCCTCGAAATTGCACCTCCGGATTATGTAGTGACCTATCGCTTCCCCTCAAAGGACCGCTTCGATCCACAACTCGCCACACTCACTCTCGAATAAAAAAGGAAGAGACGATTGCTCGCCTCTTCCATTTGTTTGTACTGCGATTTGTAGTTACGGCAGCGCTTCGACGTTCACATAGAACTTAAAGCTGCCGGTCTGTTGAATGCCAAGCAGGAACCGCACGTCGACACTGGCGCCGTTAGCAATCGGAGTTGCCAGCGTTACCACTCCCGCACTCATCGAGGAGTTGAAACCGCCGCCGTTTGGCTGCTGAGGTGAAGGTGATGGGACTCTTTCCTCTAGCGTGGTTCCCTGGACAGTTACATTGCTCGTGCCGCTGCCGCATGGTGGACGGTCAACGGTGACAACCACAGCAGTCGAAGTTCGCGGACGCAAGTCTGCAATGCCGCTTGGCGCCGGGAACGTTGTCAGGTCAACTACACGGAAGCGGAGACGCGTAACGTTACCGCCAGTGTTGTTGACGACCGTCCTGCGAATGTCCAACGTACCAAACGTTGAGTTGTTTGGTGGATCTGAAGTGAAGTCGCGCACGCGATTCGGAGGCGACGCTGCCGCAACGCAGATGTCGAGCAGGTTAACTGCAAACGACGCGTTGCGCTCGATTGGCGAACTGAGGTTCTCTGGTCCAGGTGCGCCAAGGCGTTGGCCGGCGCCAGCGGAGGTGCCGTTCGTATCGACGAAAACGAAGTCCGCGGCGTTGTTGTTAGTGTCTTTCAGATTACCGCCCGTCGGACAAGCCCCAAAGGTGGTGATGGAGCCTCCTTTGCCGCAGTTATCGCGATAGAACGAGTAGTCGATTGAGAACGGAGTCAGCGCTGGGTAACCCGTGCCTTCTTTGTAAAGAATGTTTGCTTCTGAGGTAGAACCGACAGCGTCAAGGCGATTAGCGAGCGAATAACTTCCGCCACCGGAATTGTTATTGAATAGAGCGATGCCGGCATTGTCAGGTATGTCGGTGGTGTAGGTTGCATCGCCGGTAGCCGTCGTGCCGTTACCCGCTGGATAACTGGCGAGGCTGTAGCCGACGGAGTTGACGCAAAGGTAATGGCCGCGGTTAGGGATGACCGTTCCGTTCGGAATCGAGCAGCGAGTCGTACCGTCTGAGGCAGCTACACCGTAACCAGATCCCGACAACGCCGCGACGGTATGATCTGCGCCACTCACGTTTGCGATTTCGACAAACTCATCGTTGGCGCCGTTCGGACCACGAACACGGAACTCAGAGATAACCAATTGCCCAGCCGTCGCAACGTCCGCCGGTGGTTCTTCAACCGGCGTCACATGCAAGCCTGGACTTTTCGTCATTGTCACACCGCGCCGGGAGCTTGCTTCAGGCGCAGACGCAACGGGGGTGCTGACGGCAGGTGTTTCGGAAACCGAGCTTGAAATTGTTGGTTGTGAATACACGCCCAAAATCACTACGGGCGATGCAGTCGCTTTTTTCTTTTTCTTCTTCGTAGATTTTGTTGGCGAAGAGCCCTTGCTGCTTTCGTTGTTCGCCGCCGGTTCCCTGGTTTGGGCCACCGTGCCGCCTGCAAAGGCGACGTGCGATAGACCAAGTATTACAGCCAGGCCAGCGTAAACAAGGGGAAACCGAAATGACTTGGACATGCCTCTTTTCTTCTCCTTTTAATTGGCCCACGATCTTCAGTGAGGCTGAAAAACCGTAGCACGCCTTTTTAGAGGCAGTCAACGAATTTAAACAGTGAGCTTACTTACTTGAATTTGAACCGCGAAAGCGATCCCAATTGACAAATAGCAAGTACAACGCGAGTTGATTCGGGAAAAAAATGTTCATGAAAAATAGCGTCGAAATGTGAAATACAACACCGGCGCCAAGAATCCACCAGCGCAGTTTTGGAAAGAAAACAGCCAGCGGAAAGAAGAATTCCCACAATAGGACCACTCCCACAGCAACGGGCAGATACTGCTTGATCTGCGGCAGCCAAAACGCCAGCCGGTAACTCGTGTCGTGCAGGT
>DASZDV010000433.1:0-4410 GCA_035941575.1 Pyrinomonadaceae bacterium | reverse complement strand
GGAAAGCGCTACAGAACGTTGCCCCTCGTCAGCATCTAGAGCCACAAAAAGGCACAAAAAGCACAGGGAGCTGACTACACCTTCTTTCTGTTTCTTGTGCTTCTTCGTGGCTCTAAGTAGAGGCGCGAGCGGGTTCCTGGCTCACGCGGTCCCACTCTTCGTACAGACTTTTGAGCAAGGCCTCGGTCTGCTGGTATTCGTCGTTGAGCGCGATCAATCGCTCCGCGTCACGTGCGACTTCGCGCGTACCCATCTGTTCGGAGATTTCATTCAGACGCGACTCGACGTTCGCAATCTCACTTTCAACCAACTCAAGCGTGCGCATCTCGACTTTCTTTTTCTTAACCAGCTTCACGCCTGGCTTTTTCGGCGCTTGCGGTTTTGGTTTGACCGGCTGAAGTTCTTCGACAGGAGCGCTCAGAGGTGACGCAACAACACTGACGAGGTTCTCGGGTTCGGTCTGTGGGATAGGAGATAACGAACCGATTCCCAGCTTCCAATCGTGATACTCGGTGTAATCGCCCTCGTAGTGCTCGGCGCCTGCGAGACCATCGAGCGCCAGAATCTGCGTTGCTACACGATCGAGAAAATAACGATCGTGGCTGATCGTGATGATCGTCCCTTCGTACGCGCCAAGTGCTTCTTCCAGTGCTTCGCGCGAAGGAATATCGAGATGGTTAGTCGGTTCATCAAGCACCAGCACGTTCACACGCGAGTAGATCAACTTCGCGAGCGCAAGTCTTCCCTTCTCCCCACCGGAAAGATCTCGCACATGCTTGTATACGTCGTCACCTGTAAACAAGAACTTCGCGAGAAACGAACGTAACTCGCCCGCCGTCGCACTCACAGGCGCAACGCGCCGCAACTCCATAATGATCTCGTTGCGGTCATCGAGATCGTCCAACTGCTGAGCGTAATAACCGATCTGGACCTTCGTGCCCCAGCGCACCTCACCGGACAGCGGCGACACTTTATTCAGAATCGTTTTTAGAAACGTGGTCTTTCCCGATCCGTTTGGTCCAATGATACCGAGACATTCGCCGCGCCGCAGAATGAACGAGATATCTCTCGCGAGCATCGTTTGCGGATACCCGATCGAGAGATCTTTGACAGTCAACACGTGATTGCCGGTGCGTTCGATCGCTTGCAGGCGAAAGTCACCGGACGATTGCTCTGGCCGTACCGACTCGAGGCGCTCGAGTTTTTCCAGCATTTTTCGGCGCGACTTCGCCTGCTTTGTCTTCTGGCCCGCGATGTTGCGACGGATGAATTCTTCGGTCTTCGCAATCAACTGCTGTTGGTTGTCGTAAGCACGCTGTTGTGATTCGTGACGCTCTTCGCGTTCCACGAGGTAATCGGAATAATTGCCGGTGTAGTTTGAGGCGCGTCCGTTTTCGAGTTCGATGATTCGCCGGCAACAACGATCGAGAAAATATCGATCGTGACTGATGATGACGTAAGCAGACTCGTACGCTTGCAGAAACTCTTCCAACCACTCGACTGCATTCACATCGAGGTGATTCGTAGGCTCGTCGAGAAGTAGAACGTCCGGTGCAGCAAGCAGTAGACAGGCAAGGCCGAGGCGGTTCTGTTGTCCGCCTGAAAGCTTTTCCGTTTCGAGCGACCACATGTCGCGATCAAAACCGAGTCCCTGGAGAATCGCTTCGGCTTTTGCGGTGTATTCGAACCCGCCTTCGAGTTCAAACTCGTGTTGGAGATCGCTGTAACGTTCGAGGACTTTTTCCAGATCGTCACCAGCTTCAGCCATGCGATGCTCCAACTCATGCATCTCATGCTCGATCTGTTGAAGCCGTCCAAACGCTGCGAGAGCTGACTCATGGACCGTCGAGCCGGGCTTGAAATGAACGTGCTGGTCCAACAGGCCGAGGCGAATGCCACGCGCGCGCACGACGTCGCCGCGATCCGCCGTCTCGTCACCTCTGACGAGACGGAAGATCGTACTCTTACCGGCGCCGTTTCGACCTACAAGTCCAACGTGTTCGCCTGCGTTGACCTGCAAAGAGGTCCCACGCAAGACGTCTTGAACGCCATAGGACTTATGTACTTCTGAAAGACGAAACAGCATCCATCAATCGCGCGCATTTATTTATTCGCGTTCGCCGCTTTATTGGCGTTGCTATTCGCAGGCCGAACACCAACAGGCGAACTCGCTGCGGAAGGCGAGGCGGCCGGTTGCTGACTCGGAGCCTGTGTCGGCGCCGCCTGTGACGGTTGTTGAGTGGCGGGTGTGCCTTCGCCCGCGGGTCGCAAGCCCAGATTGCCGGGGTTGTTCAGCATGTTTGACGCGAGGTTGTTAATAATTCGCGCTTCGTTAACCGCCACTTCGAGCAGAGCCGCATTAAGGATCTGCTTGCGTTGGTTGGTGAGCGCCTGAGTTATCTTCTGACGAACGCCGGGACTCTCGAGCGTGAGATTCTCAGTCTGCAAACGCTTGTCGGCGAGTTTGAAGATGTACCACTTGCCTCTGAAGAACGCGGGCTGTGTGTAGTCGCCCACCTGCATGGGGCCAAAGAAGTTGGAAATCAACTCCGGCGGAAAGTTGTTTTCTCTCAAGGCCTCTTCCGTTGCGAAACCGATGTCGCCCCCGCCGGTTACTGAATTAATGTCTTCGCTCTTTGCGCGAGCGACCGTCGCAAAGTCGGCTTTGCCTTGCAATTGCTGGTAGATGTTGTCGATCTTCAACTTCGCGTCAGCTTCGTTCTTCGCGTCGTCCTTGATGCCGACGTTTTCCGCCGGGTCCACCATGATCATCGCGAGAGCTACGCCGCGTTCGTTCTTGAATTGGTCACGATTAGAGGTGTAGAACTCTTCCACTTCGCGGTCGCTGATTGTGATCTTGCCGCCGTACTTATCCTGAAGTGCGTTGATTGCGAGGTCCTTGCGCGCTTCTTCCCGCAGAGTCTCCATCGACATGTTCTGCGCTTTCAAACTCTTTTCGAAGTCTTCCTGCGTCATGCCGGTCTGTTCTTTCTGCTGGCTGATCGCACCATCGATCTGCGCCTCAGTGGGAAGGACCTTTTCCCGCTCGGCTCGTTGAAAGAGGACTTCGCGCTTAATGAGATCGTCGAGAATCGTCAGACGCGCTTGCGCCAACTGCAACTGCGACAACCTTGCGGGATTGCCGTTCGTTTGCCGATTGAGGTTGCGCTCAACCTCCTGAAGCATGATGTTGCGTCCATTGACGGTTGCAGCCACCGTGTTGTCGTTGTTTTCGGCACCGCCCGAAGAACAACCGGCCAGAACAAGGCCTGAGACCAACACACATGTCACGGCAAAGATATTTCCGATTTTGCGCACTTTAACTTTGCTCCTTTAACCAAACTCCAAACGGTCGTCCGCTTGACGACGTAGAAATGGCTTGCTATAAACCTTAGCTTTTGAATTAAGGAGGTTGAAAACAATGGCCAAACGTTGCGAAGTCTGCGGCAAGGGACCTCAGTTCGGCAATAATGTCTCGCACGCGAACAATCGCACGCCGCGACGCTTCGATCCGAATTTACAGTCGATTCGCGTCCAGTTGCCGCAGGGTGGCGCTCGCCGGATGAAAGTGTGCACCACTTGCATCAAGGCCGGCAAAGTCGCCAAAGCGGCTTAACCCGACTCCCCGAATTCACTTGTCAACCTCCAACCGGCGCGCGTCAGCCGCCGGTTGTTTTCTATTCCGAAACCAACGCTACAGCTTCAATCTCAACTCGGGCGTCGCGCGGCAGTCCAGCCGCTGCAACCGTCGCCCTGGCCGGGGGTGCTCCCGTAAAGTACTTCGCGTAAACCTCGTTCATCTGTGAAAACTCTTTCATATCCGCGAGGAACACGGTAGTTTTCACAACCTTATCGAGTCCGCTACCCGCAGCCTCGAGCACTGCCGACAGGTTCTTTAGAACGCGTTCAGTTTGTTCACCAATTCCACCGGCTACAAACTCGCCCGTCGCGGGATCGATCGGTATCTGACCCGAGACAAACACAAACCCGCCCGCGCGGATTGCCTGTGAATAAGGGCCGATTGCCGCCGGCGCTTCATCCGTCTGTACGCGTTCTCTCACGGTAAACAAAGGCGGGATTCTAGCACGACTAGGCCGCACCTTGCATGCGCTCAACGTCCAGCACACCCGGCACGCCCTTAATGGAGCCGATAACTTTGTCGAGATGTTTCACGTCGAAAACCTCAACTGTCACTTCGATGTGGCCACGTTCGTCTGAAGCGACCGACGCGCGGGCGTCCCGAATTCCCGTTTTCATGTCGGAGATCGCGCCCGTGATGCCGGCGATCATTCCGGTGCGATTTTCGGTTATCGCCAGGAGCTTCACGGCATATGCAGTCTTCTCGGGACGTCCGGCCCACTCCACCTCCACGATGCGTTCGCGATTGACCATCAGTTGCGTGACGTTCTT
>DASZDV010000432.1:0-9995 GCA_035941575.1 Pyrinomonadaceae bacterium | reverse complement strand
GATCGACAACGAACACAACTGAGGCAACGTCCGGCTGCCGACCTTTACGTCACGTGCTTCCTGACGCAGACGCCCGCCGCCGCAATCCGGACACAATGTGTAACCGCGATACTTCGACAGAAACACGCGCACGTGCAGCTTGTACTTCTTCGTTTCCATCCAATCGAAGAACCCGCGCACGCCACCGAAATCGCCGCGTCCTTCGATGACCGCCTGCTGGTCTGAACGTGAGAGCTGGTTGAACGGCGCCGTCATCGAGATCTTTTCTGAACGGCAAAACTGTTTCAGCTCGCCCATGGCCCATTCGTGTTGCGGCTTGGTCCATGGTTCGATTGCGCCTTCTTTCAACGACAGCCCCGGATTCGGAATTACCAGATCGAGATCCAGTCCAATCGTGTTGCCGAAACCCTGGCACGTGGGACAAGCGCCGTAAGGATTGTTGAAGCTAAACAAACGCGGTTCCGGTGTCGCGTAAACAGTGCGGTCGTAACGACATTCGAAATGTTCTGAAAAACGGAGTCGCTCTCGTTCCGGTCCGGCAGTTTCGATTACAGCGCTGCCGTGTCCTTCCTGAAAACAGATCTCCAGCGAGTCAACGAGCCGTTGTCGAATATCGGCACGCGCCGTCAAACGATCGACGAGCACGTATACATTCTTGAAATCGTTGCGGCGGTAATCGTCAGGCGAGTTGAGATCGATTACCTGACCATCGACGTACAGTCGCGTGAACCCGCGTTGCATGAGGCTCATGACGTGTGCCACGACCGACTGCCTCGTCGAAACAGATGCGCGTCGCCGCGAAGACTTTTCACGTTCACGTCGTTTCTCCGAGTCAGAGTCTTCGTCCCTGGACACGCTTCCGGAGTTGGCAGGAAAGAGAACATAGAAGCGGGCGCCTTCAGCTAACGTGCTGAGAATCTCGTCTGCGGCAGACTCCGGCGAATCACGAGAAACGAGCCGGCCGCAAACGCGGCAAAAAGTCTGCCCAACTCGGGCGAAAAGTAGTCGCAGGTAGTCGTAAATCTCGGTCTGAGTGCCGACGGTGGAACGGGGATTTCGGGTCGAATTCTTTTGCCGGATCGCGATTGCCGGCGCGATACCGCTGACTTCGTCTACATCCGGCTTGTCCATCCGCTCGAGAAATTGCCGAGCGTAGGCTGACAACGACTCGACGTAGCGGCGCTGGCCTTCGGCGTAAATCGTGTCGAAAGCGAGCGAGGATTTACCAGACCCGCTGACGCCGGTGACGACCGTCATCTGGTTGATCGGGATGGAGAACGAGACGTTTTTGAGGTTGTTAACCCGTGCTCCCTTTACTTGGATAGCGTCATGCGACATAGACAAACCGAGCATGATAGCCGAAAATGTGCGCGATATGAAAACCTCTCGTTTTCTCCTCCGCGGATTCAGGCGTCCACGTGAAATTGCTTGCTTTGCGCTCGGCAAGCTCGAACGCCAGGTGCTCGAGAAGACGTGGCTTCTGGGCGAGGTAAGTGTGCGCGACGTGTACCGCGCCTTTGAGGAGCGGATTGCCTACACCACGCTCATGACGACCCTCGACCGGCTCTTCAAAAAGAATCTGCTTGCGCGCCGCAAAGATGGCCGGGCGTTCTTATATTCCGCGCTTGTTTCGCCGGATGAGTTTGACCGCGGAATCAAAGAGGACGTGGTAGACGGTCTGCTTGGTCACGGCGCTGACGAGGTTGAACCGGTGCTCGCCTGCATTGTCGATACGATCACGGAAAGAGATCGCGAGTTGCTGGACGAACTCGATCGTCTGGTGCAAGAGAAGAAGCGCGAACTGGGTCGCTCCTGAACCTCCATGTATACATTCCTCGGGATCACTCTCGTACTCGCTTTGCTGTTGACGATCAACGCAACCGCCACTATTGCGGCTGCCGGACTGGGACGTGTAAGCAAACGCTTGCTGCGGAGATGTTCGGCGCGAACACGTGCTGAAATCCTGTTCGTGATGCGCATTGGACCCCCAATGATCGCGATCGTGGCGATTGTCGCTTTCATGATCCCTTCGTATCTAATCTACGAACCTCACAAGACGGAAGAGTTTGTCAGTTGGAAACTCGGGACACTCGCGGCGCTGTCGGCTGTCGGGGTCGGGCTTGCCATCGCTCGTGGAATCCGGTCGTGGATGGCGACGCGGTCGCTGTTGAAAGAATGGATGGCGTCGTCGACTCCGATTCAACTCGACGCGATCAACGTTCCGACGTTCGTGCTGCGACACTCGTTTCCGATCATCGCGGTGGTCGGCGCGGTACGTCCGCGGTTGTTTATTGCCGATCAGGTGTTTGAGTCGTTGAGCCAGGAAGAGTTGACGGCGGCAATTGCGCACGAGTACGGCCATCTCGCGGCGCGCGATAATTTCAAACGATCCGTGATGCGGATCAGTCGCGCGGCGCTGTTGCTCATTCCATGTGGTCGTTCACTCGATCGTGCCTGGAGTGAGGCGTCGGAGTCGGCTGCGGATGAACATGCCGCGCAACGGAGTTCGCTGGTCGCGCTGAATCTCGCGTCTGCGCTGGTACGCATTGCGAAGATGATTCCGAAAGGCCAGCAGCAGATCGTGCCGGCTTCGGTCTCTGCGTTTCTTGCGGGAAACGATGACACGCCAGGTGTGAAGGTTCGCGTCCGGCGACTGGTTGAACTCGCCGCAACGGATCCGCAGCTGTTAGTTAGCAGTGCGCCGTTGGTTCGTTTGATGCCGTGGTTTGTTCTTAGTGTGTTGGTAGTTGTCAGTGTAACGATCGAAAGCCGTCCGCAGGTCTTGGCATCGGTGCACGCGTTCGTCGAGCAGGTCGTTCGGTTCCTCAGCTAGCCCTCGCCACACTATTAAGTCACCCCATAATCGAAAAGCGCCGAAGGCGCGGCAGAAGGTAGCCAGGGGCGCAGCCCCTGGGATCTGAAGAAAAATAAGAGAGGCCTGAAGGGCCGACAGACCTGCAAGAACACATTACGATGGCTGGTAGTAGTTGGGCCGCGGCTATAAAGTCGTGACCCCTTCCTATGAAGAACACCATACTTTGGTTTCTCACTTGTCTGTTGTGTAGCGTCCTCGCAGCGGCGACGCCCGCTGTAGCTATCGAGTTGGACCCCGATCCCGAAACCAAGATCAAAGGTGTAGTTAAAGATTCGGACGGCGCAACGGTGAGCGGCGTAACCGTCTCGCTGCTGCTTCCGAATCACGCGGTCGCCCGTGCGACAGTCACTGACGCCAATGGGAATTACACGATCGATCAGGTCCCCGCCGGTACTTACGCCATCCACATCGAACACACTGGATTTCTGCGACATCGTTCAGCCGTGCAGATCACTTCAGGCGAGACGCGCGAAGTCAACATCGTCCTCGAGGTGAATCCGATCGAGGAGAACGTAACCGTCACCGCCGAACCGGGAATGGTCGCCGACACTCGAAAGGTCGATACAGCGGTTAACCTCATTCCGGCAACAGAGATCTTCCAGCGCGCGCCCGAAGTCGTGGCGCAAGTTGTTGACGAAGAACCGGGGGTAAATCTTCAGCGCACGAGTCCGTCACTGAGCGCTGTGTTCGTCCGTGGTTTGACGGGAAGAAACGTCGCGGTGTTTGTCGATGGAGTTCGTTACACAACGAGTGCACAACGCGGCGGCGTCGGAACATTCTTCAGTTTGATTGAACCTTCCAGTCTCGCGACGGTCGAGATTCTGCGTGGTCCAAACAGTTCGCAATACGGCTCCGACGTCCACGGCGGCGTTGTTAACTTCATCTCGCGAGCACCTCGATATGGAAACGCCGACAGCGAGTTTCACGGTGATGGCGGCATCTTCTATACCTCGCCGACAAACGGCTTCGGCGGCAACGCACTCTTCACTTATGGCACGCGCAGGTACGGTTTGCTTGTGAACATGAACGGCCGCCGGATCAGCACGTTGAGACCAGCAGACGGTCTTGACTATCACGCCGCCGTAACACGTTTCCTCGGTCTACCATCCGACGTCTTTGGCACGCGTCTGCCAGATACAGGCTTCACGCAGTACGGCGGATTGTTGCGCGCTAACTTCAATCTCGACGTCAACACACAACTACTCTTCAGTTATTCGCGTAACCAGCAGGACAACGGCAAACGCTACGATCAGTTACTTGGCGGCGACGGCAACAATATCGCCGATCTGCGCAACCTGATGACAGACACGTTTTATGTGCGTCTCTTCCGGCAAAATCTTGGCTTCTTCGACAACGGCTCGTTTACGTTTTCTTACAACGGCCAGCGCGAGGAGAGAATCAATCAGGGCGGCCAAGGCAATCCGGTCGGCACGATCACAAATCAACGCGAGCGCACCAACGTTTTAGGTTTCAACTTCTATCTCGATAAACAGATCGGCGATCGCAACACGTTCCTGTTCGGCGCGGACCTCTACCGCGACAAGATCAAAGCGCCCGCATTTACTTTCGATCCTGTAACGCGAACCACTGTCAATTCACGCCCGCGTATTCCGAACGGCGCTCGTTATCTATCTTATGGTGGTTACGCGCAGGACAACTTCACGGCCATTCCCGATCGTTTGCAGATTAACGCTGCGATTCGTTACAGCGTTGCGTCGTACGTGTCGCGAGCTGCGAACTCCGCACCTGGACCAAACGGACAACCGCTGTTTCCGGACGACAGCGCGCGTTTCAGTGCCTTCTCCGGTCGAGTCGGTGGCGTGGTGAATGTTGGCGGCGGTTTCGATATCGCCGCGAAGTACACGCGCGGCTTTCGCGCACCGAATACGACCGACCTCGGCATTCTCGGTCTCGTCGGCACCGGTTTTGAAGTTGATGCGACCACGGCCATGGCTCGCAACGGGTTCATCGGCACAACGGCCGGCGGTGACGCAGTTTCAACGGGCATTCCCGTCACGCGCCTTGGTCCGGAGTTCAGCGACAGTTTCGATCTTAGTTTTCGCTACACGAGCCGCCGGTTTAGCGGTGAAGCAACAGGCTTCACGACAAAACTCAGCGACGTTTACTTCGACCAGGCGCTGGTGCTTCCGGCCGGCGCAACGGGAACGTTTCTGGGCAGCGACCAGATCATTGCGCAGAACGCGGCAGGCCTCGTGTTTGTAGCCGCAGCGCCGACGAGTCCGGTTCTTGTGCGTGTGAACTTTGACGATGCGCGCATGAACGGCGTCGAGTTGAACGGCCGCGCTCGCTTCAACGATCAGTTCAGCGGAACCGGCAACTTCACTTACATTCGTTCACACAGCCTCTTGAACGGGCTGCCGCCGAACATCGAAGGTGGCATTCCGCCCGCGACCGGCTTTGTTAGTTTGCGTTATCAGCCTCATTCACGCTTCTACGTCGAGGGTTACTCAATAATGACCGGCCGCCAGAACCGGCTGTCGTCTCTGGATCTTTCTGACCGCCGCACCGGTGGAGCGCGCTCACGCACAAACATTCAGAACTTCTTCCGCCGAGGAGCTTGCGTTCGGGGTCTGACTACTCCTGGACCAACCGGCTGTGGTTCTGCCGGAGGCATACTAATCCCCACGGGCGAGTCCCTGGCCCAGGTGCAGAACCGGCTCTTGCCGCTCGGCGCTACCATCAACGGTGTGCGCGTAGTCAACAACGACACGCTCGTTCCCCTTTTCTCCTATCTTCCTGGTTATGGATTAGTAGGTGTGCGCGGTTCGTACAAGTTTGGTGAGACTTCAGAAGTGTTCGTCGATTTCGAGAACATCTTCGACAAGTCTTACCGCGGGATCAGTTGGGGAATCGACGGCGCGGGTCGTGGTGTGACAGTGCGTTATCGTTACTCGTTCTAACTCCTTGTCTACTCTGCTGACGGTTGAAAACCTGACGAAAACATTTGGCCCCCGCCTGGTGTTGTCGGACATCAGCTTCACGGTTCGTGCCGGCGAAGTGTTGGGACTAATTGGACCAAACGGCGCCGGCAAAACAACGGTGCTCGAATGTCTGGCCGGATTAGTGCCAATGACCTCGGGCCAGCTCCTCGGCGGAGACAAAGCGCTCGCGTTGGGCCACCGCAAAGAGCTGTTGTTTTACATGCCTGACGGAATACTTCCGTGGGCCGAACATCGGGTCCACTGGGTTTTGCAGTTCTTTGAAAAGTTGTATCGCCGCGCTCCCGAGCACATGTCGTCGCTGACGGACGCTTTGCGATTACGCGAGATCAAACGCTCGCGTATCGCAACGCTTTCAAAGGGTGAACGAAAGCGCCTTCTGTTGGCGCTCGGCCTGCTCGCGTCGCAACCGTTGTTGCTGCTCGACGAACCATTTGACGGTTTGGATTTACGTCAAACGCGCGAGGTCATGACGCTGCTGCGAAAAGAGAGCGCAAGCGGACGAGCGCTGCTTGTTTCGATTCATCAACTGAACGACGCAGCGAAGGTCTGCGATCGTCTGGTCTTGTTGAACTCCGGCAAGCGCGTGGCCGAAGGCACTCTCGGCGAGTTGCAAACGCAAGCGAACCTGCCCGACGGTGGGCTGGAGGAGATTTTCCTTGCGCTCACTTAGCTGGCCACAACTCTTAACGAAGGAGTTTCGTGACCTTTTCGCGGCGCGCGCGTTCTGGTTGCTGCTTCTCTTTGTCGGGTTGCTGGTCGGACACGGTTTCATCACGGCCGTTCGGTTGTATGCGGAGATGAGCGGTAGTGGTGGTCCAGCGGCCTTGCCGCAGGGTCTGACCTCCCTTGACGGTGTTCTGGTGCCGACGTGGGGCGCTTACGATCTCGCCGCAACGCTTCTCTTTCCATTCGTAGCGATTCGAATGATCTCCGCGGAGAAGGAAAGCGGCGCGTTGAAGTTGTTGCTGCAACTGCCGGGTTCGTTGTTTGCGAAGGTCTCGATCAAGAGTTTCGTGCTGCTCTGCGCGTGGCTGATCGCGTGGTTGCCGGGTTTGGCTGCGATTCTCCTGTGGCGCTCTTACGGTGGCCATGTCTACGCGCCGGAGACGTTGAACTTGTTGTTGGGCCATCTGCTGCGTGGTCTGTTGAGTGGTGCACTGGCGATTTGCTTTGCAGCGTTTACGGAGAGCGCGGCTAGTGCGGCGATCGTGACACTCGCGTTTACTGTCGGCACGTGGGCTTTGGATTTTATAGCAGCCGGACGCGGCGGCTTGATTCAACAACTGGCGAGTTACACGCCCACTGCGGCGTTGCGTTCTTTCGAGCACGGACTGCTGAGGGCGAACGCGGTCGCAGTGATGTTGTTGTTGAGTTGTGCGGCGGTTGCGTTGGCGACGATTTGGTTGGACACGGGACGCACTCTCAAGTCGCGGCTTGCGCGCAGTTCGATCTTGTTGGTCGTGGCGGGAGTGCTGGTGGCGGGCGCGGCGAGTTTGCGCTCCGACTGGGACGTCAGCGAGAACCGCCGGAATTCGTTTTCGGCGACTGACGAAACGATTCTGCGCCGAATCGATCAGCCGTTGAAGATCACGATCTTTCTATCCCCCGAAGATCCGCGACTCACGGACTTCGAGCAAAACGTGCTCACAAAACTAAGACGTGTGTTGGGTAAGTTGGACGTGCAGTACGCAGCAACGACCAGATCGGGTCTTTTTGAGAGCGCCGAAGATCACTACGGCGAGATTTGGTACGAGATGGGCGGTCAGAAGGCAGTAGAGCCGTCGACGATCGAGGAAGTTGTGCTCGATCAGATTTACAAACTGGCAAGCGTGAGCTCGCCGGAGAGAGCGACGGACGAGGGTTTTGCAGGTTACCCGTTATCCACCGAACCGAAATACGCGAGTGCGATCTTTTATTTGTTATGGCCGCTGGCAGTGATTATCAGTTGGTGGCTTATACGCCGTTAAGGGCGTCGTTGGAGGGAGTGACGAAAATGAGAACGCTGTTCATCTTAATAAGCGCAATTATTCTCTTCGCCGGAATCAGCACGGCCCAGCGGACTTCAAAGCCGAAGACGATCCGCGTCGATCTTTCGAAGGAAAAAAGTGGCCGCGATTCGACTAGGTTTCTGGCCGTGGTTGGTAACTGGTCGATCGTTGACGATGGCGGCACTAAAGTACTCGGAGTCGATGGCCGCCAATGGCTGCGCGGACAGCCTGCCGGCGGCCTGGCGCAAAACGCACGCGCGATCTACGGCTCGCGGCATGAAGAGTTCATCGACAACGTAAAAGCGTTTGCATACTTCCCCTATGCCGTCACTAAAGACGTGGACGACTTTCAGAACGGCAAGATCTCGATGCGCTTTAAACTCGTTGCCGGCCAGCTCGATCAATGCGCGGGCATTCTCTTCAATTTGAAACCAAACGGCGACTACCTCACCGTTCGATTTAACGGTAAAGAAGACAACGTGGTGCTGTGGACGTTTGTGAAGGGCAAACGAAGCTTCGTCAAGAAGGGAACTGAGAACGTTCCGTTACAGATGAACACGTGGCACTCCCTCGAGATTTCCGTAAACGGCACCAGTCTTCAGGCTTCACTAGACGGTAAACATCTTCTCGACTACACGCTGGCAGAACCCGTGTCGGGGCACGTAGGCGTGTGGTCCAAGACGGACAGCGTCAGTTATTTCGACCAATACACAGTGACGAAATGGTGATCAGTATGAAACTCAATATCGCGACGTTCTTATTCGTTCTCTTGACTGCTCTTCTCACGTTCGTAGCTGCGCCAGTAGCTGCACAGTCTCCTAACACTGCAACGATGATGGTCGTCGTCTCCGATCAAACGGGCGCAGTGATAAAGGACGCGAAAGTGTCTGTTGTGAACACCGCCACGGGCGACTCGCGCGAAGCGGTTTCCGGCAGCGACGGCACTGCTACGTTCGCAGCCTTGTCATTAACCGGAACGTACAAAGTCACCGTGTCGCGCGAAGGTTTCGGCGCCGAGGAGCGTAGCGATCTCACGTTCCGTTCAGGCGAAACAGCGACTGTGAAGGTCACACTTTTGGCGGGTTCGCAAAATGCTGAAGTTACCGTTTACGGCACCACGGAGGGCGTGCGCGCCGATCCGCAGATCGGCCTGCCGCTGCGAAGCGAGCAGATCAATGAGACGCCGATACTAGGTCGCAAAACGACGACATTGCCTTTACTCAATTCCGCGTTTCGGCAAGGCAAAGGCACGGGCGATCTCTTCGTTAATCAGACCTACTTCATTACCGGCGCTGGTTCGCGTCGCACTACAACCGTCACACTCGACGGCGCCAACAACGACGAAGGCTGGGGACGCCAGACGGCAGTCGCAACGATTCCGATTGGCGCAATTCAGGAAATCGCGATCCTCTCGAATGCCTTCTCGGCTGAGTTTGGTTGGACCGCTGGACCCGCGCTGAATATCGTCACGAAGTCGGGTACTAACGACGTGCACGGTGAAGCACTCGTGTTGGTCCGGCCCGGCGACTGGCAAGCGGAGACGTTTTCAACCAAAGGTTTCTGCCCGCCGTCAGTTTCAACTTGCGTCACGCCAAGCACACTACAGCACATCAATCCTGTCGATATTCCTGACGCATTACAGCAGTACTCCGGCACCATCGGTGGTCCAATCGTTGAGAATCGAACGTTCTTCTTCGCGACGGCGGACTACACGCGTCAGAATCGCACAACATTCTTGTCGACGTCGTTGCCGGCATTTGTTCTGCCGCCCGATGGCAATCTCGAATACACCGGTCACTATCGACAGTTTCTCTTCGACGGCCGTGTGGACCACAAGCTAACGTCACACCAGAACCTTGCATTTCGTTTCAATGTCGATCGGTTCTTTGACGACAATCCCCAGGATGCAGTCGGTGGTACGAACGCGCCGAGTGTTGCACGTCGTTACGCGCGTCGTGCGTGGACTGCGCAGGTCAATCACACGTCAGTCGTCAACGCGAAACTTCTGAACGAGGCGCGTTTCGCGTATCTGCACGGCGACCCAGTGACACTGTGGGAAGCCCAGAATCTATCGACGACGTACACGCGCGCCGGCGCAGTGCAATTTACGATTGGACAGTCGCGAGCCTCCGATCTTTGGAGCCACCAATTGCAGTTCTCTGACACGAT
>DASZDV010000431.1:0-4973 GCA_035941575.1 Pyrinomonadaceae bacterium | reverse complement strand
GGCGTTTAAGCCGCTTGGATTTGGTAAAACCCACAGAATAGTCTCTCCGATTGGTTCCTGCTGCCGGCCCGTCGTCGCCTTTGGTTGATTGAACGCAGTTCGATACGCGCCTACACCAAGCACGGCCAGCACGCGTGGACGCTAGCGCAGAATCTTCGTCTTCAACTTCTCTCCACCTGCGACAATCTCTTCCTTCGTAAGCTGGTCTGCCGACGACGTGGTTCTTGGTACCACGTTCGTTATGCCATAACCGCTTTTCAACAGTTCGCGTTCATCAAACGGCGACAACCGTTGATCGGTAAATCCCGCTGCGTGGAGTGTGGGCCAGAAGCGATTGCCTGGCCGCGCGAAGTGATGGCCCACCGCCGCCGTGTACAGTCCGGGATTGATACCGGAAAAGAGCACTCGCAAGTTTGGCGCGATGACGTCACGAACTGTTTTGCCGGTTGCGGCGAGGAGTTGCTCGCGCGTGGGTTTCCACGGTTTCGTCACGACGCGAGGTTAGTAGACATCGAAGTGGGTCTGCCGCTTGGTGCTTTGTTTTGCGACCTTGTCGATGAGCGACACTTGCAACATGTAGCGGCCGGGTAACAACGCGCTCAACGGGATCTCGGCTGCGTAAGGAATTCGCATCATATCTGCCACGCCATCCGTGCTGATCTTGCGTAGAGCAGTTGTGATTACAGGTTGGTCGTCGCGAATCACTTGCACCTGTACCGCGACATCAGGCTGTTGATCCGCAGGTGACACGGCGGTGTTGTAAGCGAAGATCAAAAACCGCAGCGTCGATTCACGCTTGAAACGATGACTCGCGCTCAACGCCACCGGACTCACACCAGGCGCGCTAGTGACGCCGCTTGGGTTAGACACATTAGTGACGGTCGGTTGCGTTCGCTCACCCAAGAGCACACTGCTCATCGTCAACTGCTTCTTTGCGAGATCGGGTATTTCGATCCACGCGTACACGCCGCCCGTGCGTCCGCTCTTGTCGTCACGCGCAGCCGCTCTTACTTGATAAAGGCCCGGCGGCAACCTTGCAGGGTAAGTGAAAGTGATATCAGAACGATAAGTCTTTGCTGCCTCGAGTGAAGGCGCAGTAGTAACAATGCGTTCGAGAAAACTCGTCTTCGCGACGCCTTTCTCATCGAAATAGGCGCCGGTGAGATCAATCACCGCTTGTATCTTTCCGTCAGGCTGCTCTGCGAACGTAAGAAACTCGCCCGGCAGTTGGACCGCCGTGGAAAGCGTCGGTCCCTTCCCGGCGATGTCGTAGTAATCGACGCTCATTAGAATCGGCAGAGTGCGTTCCGGATACGGCGCCGCTATGGATTCACGCAACTTCGCGCCAACTGTTTTTATGTTGGGCGATGGCGCGGGCTCGGGTTTTTTGTTCGATGCGGTCGTCGCCGGCGCGGGATCGAGATCGAAGAAACCTTTGCGTACTCGGATCGTCAATTCAGGCCGGCGAACGACTTTGACTTCGAGTTGCCTGAATCGTCCCTGCTTTTGTGACTCGGCGTCGGGTTTCCACGCGAGCAGATAATATGTGGATGTCTCTTTGATCGCAGGAGCAAGTCCTTGTGTCAGATCGTTGGTATTGAAGAGGGCCTTACCTCCTGTGTCTACTGCCAGGGCATTCAAGGCATCCTGCGACGCCGACAACTCGCCATGCGTCGCGGCGTCGAGTTGACCGCTCGGATCGAACGCTGTTTCAGTCGACGCATCGCGGAGAGTGGCAACGAGTCCGCGAGTGTCCATTGAATAAATCACGACGCCGCTTTTTGCCGCAGCGTTCGTGATCTCGCGCAGCCTCGGCAACAAATTACCGCTCCGGCTTTCCAGCAGGATGCCGCCCGACAGAAAGAAGAGCACTTTACGGCCCGGCAGGTTACGCGCGCCTTTGACCAGAGATTCCAGTCCCAGAAGCGTGTTAGAGTTGAAGTGCGATGACTGTGCCAGGATGGTTTGAGCGCGTCCGCGAACCATGTGTTGAGCCGTATCGCGGGTGATGCCCGGGTTGGATCGCATTGTCTCGGCGACGAAGAAGTCAAAGACGGTTCGATCGAGACGGTCGATGAGCACCGCTTCGTATTCGCTCATCGGCGGTCGATCGGAATCACGCACCGAATAGTTGCGAACTGTCATCCGGTCAAGCGCCGCGTGCAACACCATTCGGTCGGTGGTTAGTTGCTGAAGAAAACCGATCTGTCCGGTGGCAGAAGCGATTCCAGCCTGGTCGTTTTGGCCCATCTGCTTATCGACAAACGCTGAGATCATCTTCTTCGCGGCTTTTAGACCGCCCAGATCCATGTGAAAGTCGTCGAGATAGAAAAAGACGATGCGGCCGCGATCGAGTGGAACGGGACGTTTTAGATTGATGGTCGTCGCACCGCGTGCAGCGGCGAGTTGACTTTCTTCGTCGCTGCCTGCCGTGATCTTTTCGAAAGCCTGAATCTGCCGTGGCTTGCCGTCGATACGTAGTTCGAAATCATCTTTGGTGAGACCATCGACAAATTTTCCCTGTTTGTCGAAGACCATTACGTCGGTCTGGACGAGTTCAGTGTAAACGCGTACAACTTCATCCTGTGTTTTTGGCGGCGGCGTTTGCGTCGTCTGAGCGGCAGGGTGAGTTCCCGCCAGCAAGAGGACACACAGCACGAGTGCGAGGCTGGAGACAGGCCGGACTTGGAGACGCGCAAACATAATTGACAGCAGGTCCGAGTAACCGGGGAACGTGGTGTAACTATATTATGAGACGGCTTTGCCTCAAAGGCTCGTGTTGCGGCTTTGCCGCTCGATGTGCGGCGAGGCTGTGCCTCGCCGGGGCGAGTCAGTTAACGATCGGGCTACGCCCCTCGTTCGGGCTTCGCCCTAAGTTTTTGGGCCAAAGGCCATACGAGGGGCACAGCCCCTTTTCCAGTAATCAGCGTACCGGCGAGGCGTAGCCTCGCCTCACATCGGGCGGCAAAGCCGCAACGCGTAAGTTTTGAGGCAAGCCTTATAAGGCAAAGAAAAAATCGATGAACACGGATGTAACGGTACAACTTGACCGAGTCAGCAAGAGTTTTGGCGACTTTACCGCCGTGAAGGAACTCAGCCTGACGGTGCGCGCCGGACGCGTCTTCGGCCTCCTTGGGCCAAATGGAGCGGGCAAAACCACGACGATCCGCATGATCGTCAACATCACCGCTCCTGACACCGGCTCGATCTCTGTGTTTGGCCAAAAGATCAACGCGGCGCTTCAGAATCGCATCGGTTATCTGCCGGAAGAACGCGGTTTGTACCGGCGCATGAAGGTCGTGGATCAACTTCGGTTTTTTGCGGAGCTGAAAAACGTGCGCGGCAAAAACGTTGAGAAAAAGATCGACGAGTGGCTCGCGCGCGTTAAGCTCTCGGAATGGAAAACTAAGCGATCGATGGAATTGTCGAAGGGCATGCAGCAAAAGATACAGTTCCTCACTGCTGTGCTTCACGAGCCCGATCTGCTCATCCTTGACGAGCCTTTTTCCGGGCTCGATCCAATCAATCTCGAGTTGCTGAAAGAGATAGTGCTCGATCTCAAACGCGCCGGAAAAACGATCATCTTCTCAACGCACCAGATGGAAGTGGCAGAGAAAATCTGCGACGACATCTGCCTGCTGAATCGTTCACAAAAAGTGTTTGAAGGCAGCTTGCGCGAAATCAAGAGCAGCTTCGGACGGAACTCGATAGCGTTGCGTCTCGTTGGCGGCGACGGCGTGCTGGACGACCCGGCGCTCGTAAGTAAACTCGTGCGCCACGCCGACGAAGTGCAGGCGCTCCTCGCTAAAGGCGCCGACGCTCAGGTGTTGTTGCGACGGTTAATCGATTCCGGCGCCACGATTGAAAGGTTTGAGATGGTCGAACCAAGTTTGAACGACATCTTCATCACGAAGGTCACGGAACACGCATGACAAAGTTTCTAGCCATACTAAAACGCGAATACATTCAGCGCGTTCGCGCAAAGATGTTCATTGTTTCCACGATTCTGTTGCCGGTCGTTATGTCGTTGTTTGGGATTGTGCCCGCGCTGATTCTGAATCTGCCCGCTGGTCCAATGCGAGTCGCGGTGATCGATCAAACCGGCAAGTTATACGGTCGACTTGAAGAGGCTCTAGTGAAGGACGAAGGCGCGGATCGGCCGGATCAAAACCGGCCTGGGCCTGAAATAGCAGACCGCGATATTCAGCTGGAGCAGGTGGCGTCGATTGGTCCAGACGCAGCCGAAGAGCGCGCAAAACTCGACGATCGCTTGCGCGCAAAAGATTTGGACGGTTATCTCGTTTTGCCAAAGGATTTCATGGCGCGTGGCAACGCGGAGTTTTTCAACAATAATCCTGGTGACGAATTGAGTCGCCGGATCTTGCAGACGGTCTTGACGCGCGCCGTCAGAGAGCAGCGGCTGATCGAAGCGCAAGTCGCTCCTGAAACGCGGCAGGGACTGTTTCAACCAGTAGAGTTGCAGTCGGTGAAGATCGGCGCTACCGGTGAAGAACGCGACGCGGGCGGCAGCTTCATTCTGGTGTTTGGAGTCGGCTTCATCATGTACCTGGCAATCCTGATGTACGGCCAGGTCATTCTTGGCGCTGTGATCGAGGAGAAAGAGACTCGCATTGCGGAAATTCTTTTCTCATCAGTGCGTCCGTTTACGTTGATGATGGGGAAGCTGGTGGGCGTGTCGCTTGTCGCTTTGACGCAGCTTGCGATTTGGGGCACGGCGTTTAGTGTCTTCGCGTTGTACGGCGTCAACTTGCTCGCATCGAGAGGACTGAAAGCGAGCATACCCAGCGTTCCGTTCGCACATTACGTTTACTTCGGTCTGTTTTTCCTCCTGGGTTATTTCATCTACGCAACGATCTACGCGCTCGTCGGTTCAATGGTCACCACAACTCAGGAAGGTGGCCAGTTGGCGATGCCGATAATTCTGATTCTCGTAGTGAGCTTCTATCTGTTTC
>DASZDV010000430.1:0-5840 GCA_035941575.1 Pyrinomonadaceae bacterium | reverse complement strand
CGCGATTGAGTTGGCGGCTTGGAGGGCTAACTCTGACGGAACTTCTCCCATATTGCTGAACTTCACCGGAAGCCGTACTTACTTCAATACGACGTCACTTACTTTTCAACTTCCATCGTCACGCGCCTGCGCGTTTCGGTTTCCACGGTCTCAGCCGGACCAGTGAGTACCGGTCGCGAAACCGCCGGAGTCAAACCTACTGCTTCGGCGTACTTCAAATATGTATCGATCGACGCAACAACCACGCGTGCCTCAATTGTAATTAGGTCAATGCCCACCAGCGATATGCGGACCCACGCATCGATCACGATGCCTTTGTCGAGCACGCGATCGAGAACGTCTATTAAACTAGTACCGCCTGGTGCTCTTTCGACAGCCATTTGCTTCGGTTCCTTTTCTAAATTTTGAAAACCAGCACACTGCGCGCGAGGACTGACGGCTCAGTTTCTTTCTTTATCGTTCAACTAATTAGGTATGACGCCTTGTTTTCGTCTTGCGCGTCACCTGACGCGTTGTTACGGGCTCACGGCTAGTCGCACGGGCCGCTACGCCCAATTTTCTGATTTCCTGTTCGAGTTCGGAGAGCCGTTCGCGAAGCTCAATGTTTTCAGCTTCCGCACGCTCTGCGCGCGTCGTCAGGTTGGTGTCATAACGCCACCAGTTCAGACCAATCTGTTCGGCCTTGTCGATCGAGCACACAAGTAACCGAATCTGCAAGGTGAGTAGCTCTACATTCGCCAGCGACACTTTTATGTCGCCCGCTATCACCAGTCCTTTGTCAAGAATTCGGTCAAGAACATCAACCAGGCCCGGGGGACGGGCCGTTATAAGGGTAGACCGCTCACTGGACACTTTCGCCCTCCACTATCAGGGAAGCGGCTTTACTCAAAAAGCTTAGACGGCCGCCACCATCCTTAACTCCTGCCGAGCAAGACTGCGACCTACAAGAACGCACAGGCAGCATGACGGTAATGGATACTGCTTCCGTTCCTTGCACTGCTAAATCAGCCGCCCTATTGGGCCAAGATCGAGATTGAGGTCCTGGTCCGTTAACCCGAATTGCGTTTTCAGCTCCTGGAGCTTAGCTTCCAACTGCATGAGCGCCAATCCCAACTCCTCGATCTGTTCAGGTGAGAGATCCCCGCCTTCCATACGACGGACGGCCTGCTTTTCCAGCAGGCGGCGGATAAACTCGATCAGTGTTAGAACCAGCTTAGCCAGACCTTGTTCGACGCTCTGGGCGTCGATATTTATTCGCGACGGCAGAGAGTTATTGACACAACGGAGTTGTTCCACGAACTCGTCAGCGTGCGAAGTTTCGATTTCCGGCTCTGCCGAAAGGGGGTTTTCGGGGGAAAGCTCCATCAGCTTACTCCGAACCGCGATGTATATTCAAGGTCAATATTGGCAAAACTATACGGAGCCCACGGGCCGCTCACGAGAAAGTGAAGTTCAGGCCGTTCGGACCGCGCTGCCTTCAGCCGGGCTTGATACTCTCCAACCGAACCACGCTCGACCAGATGTGCCACAGCAAGCATCAACTTGTCAGTAGGATTCGTGTTAATCCGTGCTTCTCTGACTGTCTCACGAACTCTATCTTCAAGCCAGGAAGCGATCTTCTTCGCCTCCGCCGCCCGAGTCTCACTGCCGAGAATCTCACGCCGCTTTTCGCTCAGAAAGGCGGTCCCCGGTTTCTCCTCGACGATAGCCGCGCGCACGGGCTTTTCGGTCCATTCGCGGTCCCAGATGATCTTCACGCTCATCTCGACGCAACCGCGGACGAGCTCGAGCTTCGCCTGCAAAGCATCGCGTCGAGTAGCAAGATAGCTTCTTAACTCAGATTCGGTAACGAGTGTGGCGAAGCGAAACGGCAGCGGCGTTGTCCGGTCCAACAAGCTGCGCACGACAGCGGCGTGATTTAATGCGTTGTCACGTGTGAGCGGAACGATTTCGTCGGCAAAGTCGCTGACGAGTAACGAAAACCCTTCCAGCTTGAGCAAACGAACTGTCGCGCCGGCGACACCGGCGAGATCGTCCGTCAACTCATCGATGCCTTCAGTCAAACAATAGGCGTATAACTTCATCCTGCGCTGGAGAGGTCACTTCGTTTCGGCTTCGCGCCTCCGCAAAACTTCATTCGCGGTCTCGACAGAGCTGAGGAGCACATTCAAACCGAGAAAGATCAGATCTATGTCGGCCACCGAGATTGTTATTTCACCGGCGATCACGAGACCGCGGTTCAACACGTGATCGAGTGTTTCCAGCAGCGAGAGATCTGTCTCTTCGATCTGCTCGCCAGTTTCATTGATTATTATCTGATCGAAAGGAGAACTCATGCTTTGTCGAACACCGTGAAGTTGTATGCCGGCCAGGGACCTGTCAGTTCCAACCGAACACCGGCCGACAGGTTCTCTTCGGCCACCCCCTCAGCGGCGGCGCGAAATTCTTCAAACTCAGCTCTCTTTACTAAGAACGCAAACTTCCCTTTCAGTTCACCGTGCTCGGTAGCCTCGACTTTCAGAATCCGCAAACGCTTCGCGTCTTCGGCCTGCTCGCTCAGCGTCTTCTCAATCTGATCGATTATCCCGTTGAGCGTCGCGCGTGCTTCATCAACTCTGAGAGCCTCGATCTTCTTCTGCATAAGATAAGACTGCCCCGGCGACGCCGCCTCAGCCTGTTGGGCCAATTCACGCAATCGCGGGCTCAGCGAAGTAATACTTTCCAGCAACGTTGCGCGATCCGCGTAGACATTCACCCCCCATTCCTCGCGCCCGCGCAGACGCTCGATGACGCCGGCCAACTCTCTTCCCTTTTCGGCCAGCATTTTTTCAACACCCGCGCGTTCAAGATAGATCGTCCCGAAGCGCAGCGGAACGACACTCGCGCGTTTCGCAACGTACTCAACCACTGTCTCGTGCCGCATTGCGCGGACTGCCGTCCACGTGGCGTCCAAAAGATGCTCTGCGAGCGCTTCTTCTTTGTAGTCCTTTAAAGGAACGGTGCTGGTAAGTGCTGCGAGATTATCCCCGACGATCCATTCGAGTTCCGCCGCCTCTTCGATCCCCGCGGGCAGCGATCCAACGTCTAGCTGCTGTGCCGGCAGAGGTTCAGCTACGCAGTAAACGTAATAGCCTCGTTGATTATCGTCGCTTCCGGCCATAGAGTGCTATGACCGGCATTATACATGTTGGGTGTCTAGTTCGAGGCCGATGGATGGCGATAGTAGAAGTTGCCCTGCATCTGCCAGTTGCCGAGATTGAACTGCCGCTGGGCGCCGCAATTTAAGCAGGAACGATAGCCGCGGCCGTCGCGAGAGAAAGGACGGCTGAGTTGCGCATGCCGGCAACCGAACACTCGCGCCATCAAATTGCCAATCTTTCCGGTTACGGATGATGGATCAATGTGTCCGACAGCAACATTCGTCATTGTTAATTCGCCAGCTTGCATGCTCTCACCTCGTTCAAAATTGCTTCCGTTTCGATAACGCGCAAACTTCCCTCAAACTGGGCCACAAAAAAGCACAAGAGGCACAAAACAGTAAACGACGACCTTCTTTGTGCCTTATGTGCCTTTTGGCGGCTTGTTTTCTGCTTTATACTTAGCGCTTCGTGCGGGAGAATTGACGATTGAGCAAACACCCCACTGACAACGTCACGCAACTCCTGATTGAGCTGTCAAACGGCGATCGGGCCGCGGTTGATCTTTTACTACCCGTAATCTACGATGAGTTGCGAAAGCTTGCGGCGAATTATCTGAGGCGTGAGCGTCCCGATCACACCCTGCAACCGACCGCTCTGGTTCACGAGGCTTACCTGCGTTTGGTAGACCAGACGCGAGTAAACTGGCAGAACCGGGCCCACTTTTTTGGCGTTGCTGCTCAAATAATGCGTCGCCTGCTGGTGGATCATGCACGCAAACACAATGCAGAGAAACGCGGGCAGGATTTTAAGAAGCTCTCCCTGGATGAAAACATAGATCGCGCCGTCGAACGTAGTGCCGAACTCATCGCACTCGACGATGCGCTTAAAACTCTGGCGACTTTCGACCTACAAAAAGCGCGCATGATTGAGTTGCGTTACTTCGGCGGCCTCTCGATCGAGGAGACAGCAGATGTGCTTGGTGTCACTCCGACGACAATCAAACGTCACTGGAGACTGGCGAAGGCTTGGCTTCATGGGGAAATGCAAAGAAATGTTTGATATACATTGCTAGTCCAGCCGTTTTCTGCATCGAAGTTGTCCTTACTTATACAAGTATCGAATTAAGCATCCAGACATGACCCCGGAGCGCTGGCAAAAAGTTGAAGAAATCTTTCAGGCCGCAGTCGATCTTCAGCCCGAAGACCGAGCGCGGTACATTGCCCAGGTCTGCGCCAACGACACCACGCTAAAAAACGACGTCGAGTCGCTCCTGTTACAACACGACAGCGCCGGAGAACTTCTGGATCAGCCTTTTTACGGCAATACCGAGATGAGCGTGTTCGAGTCGTTCGTCGAAGAAGAGGATCCGATGATCGGGCGGCGTCTGGGCGCCTACCGCATCGAACGCGAAATCGGTCGCGGTGGCATGGGGGCCGTATATGAAGCCTCACGCGCCGACAACGAGTTCAACAAACGCGCTGCAATCAAACTTGTGAAGCGCGGCATGGACACGGATTTCATCCTGCGCCGCTTTCGCAAAGAACGCCAGATTCTTGCCGCACTCGATCATCCGCACATCGCCGGACTCATGGACGGCGGCACAACCGACGACGGCTTGCCTTACTTCGTGATGGAGTTCATCGAAGGCCAGCCGCTGTACAGCTACTGCGACGCACATCAACTCAGCATCGCCGAGCGACTGAAACTTTTTCGCTCCATCTGCGACGCAGTTCACTACGCGCACCAGAAGCAGGTCGTACATCGCGATATCAAGCCGTCAAACGTGCTGGTCACGTCAGAAGGCACTCCGAAGTTGCTCGACTTCGGTATCGCGAAGTTGCTCAATCCGCAACTCGCCGGCGACATCACCCACGACCCCACCGCGACAGCAATGCGTTTGATGACGCCGGAATACGCGTCGCCCGAACAAGTACAAGGAGCGCCCACGACTCCGAGCACCGACGTCTACTCGCTTGGCGTCCTGTTATACGAACTGCTCACGGGACACCGCCCGTATCGACTGGTGAACCGTGCACCGCACGAAATCGCGCGCGTGATCTGCGAAGAGGCGCCTGCCCCGCCAAGCATCATCATCACGCGTGCGGAAGATCTGTTGCCGAGTCTCTATACCGGCGATGAAGCGACGACGCTGAGACAGCTCTACATCACTCGCGGCGGCACGCTTGAATCCATTCGTCGTGCACTCGCCGGCGACCTCGACAACATCGTGATGCAAGCGCTGCGCAAGGAACCCGAGTGGCGTTATCAAACCGCCGCGCAACTGCGAGACGACATCACGCGTTACCTCGAAGGCCGTCCTGTTTCCGATCTGCCTGATCCGCCGCACGCCGGTTTGCTGTCACGGCCCGAGACGTCGAATGAAAACTCGCTGGCTGTGCTGCCGATGAAGTTGCTCGACATTAATCAGTTAGAAACGAGCCCGGATTATCTCGGCACCGGCTTGGCTGATGCTTTGATCACTCGTCTGAGTGCGATTCGAAGCTTCGCTGTGCGACCAACCAGTAGCGTGCTTCGTTACGGCGCGGATTCCGATCCGCTGCGCGCGGGACGCGAACTGGGCGTCGCGTTTGTGCTGGACGGACGAATTCGCCGGACAGCAGAACGCATCCGCGTCACGATTCAGTTACTCAGCGTTCGCGATGAAACGACAGCGTGGGCCGGGCAGTTCGACGAGCAGTT
>DASZDV010000429.1:0-4087 GCA_035941575.1 Pyrinomonadaceae bacterium | reverse complement strand
ACCACTGCGAACGCCCTGCGCCTGGGCGGCCGGCGCGGCAACAAACAGCACCGCCGCTAACACCAACATCAAGATGAAACTGACTTTCATAAACTTACCTCACCACGTATTACTTCGGGTCGTTTACTGCTGGTACCTTTGGATGATCGCTTCCAGCTTCTTTGTTGTCGCTTCCGGCCAGAGATTCGACGGCGTAAAGATCGCATGTTGCAAGGCAGAACCACACTTGCAATTACGGTCGCTACTCTTCAGCCGCTTGATGGCTTCCCGCAAGATATTCTGCGCGTTGCGCACGTTCTTGTTCAGATACTCAACTACCGTCTCAACGCTCACAGCGTCATGGCCGGGGTGCCAGCAATCGTAATCGGTAACCAACGCCAGCGTTGCGTAACAGATCTCGGCTTCACGAGCGAGTTTCGCTTCCTGGAGATTGGTCATGCCGATGATGTCCATGCCCCAGGAGCGATAGACATTCGATTCGGCCACACTCGAAAACGCCGGTCCTTCCATGCATAGGTACGTGCCACCACGATGCGTCTTGACGTCCGCCTCCTGACACGACGCTTCAAGCACGTCGCCGAGTACTGAACAAACCGGATGCGCGAAAGAAACGTGAGCCACAATTCCCTCACCGAAGAAAGTCGATTCGCGAACGCGCGCCCGCGTGCGATCGAAAAACTGATCCGGAATCACCATGTCCAGCGGCGCGTATTTTTCCTGCAACGACCCAACCGCAGACGCAGAAAGAATTCGCTCCACGCCCAACAGCTTCATCGCGTAAATATTCGCGCGAAACGGAACTTCGGTCGGCGTGTAACGATGACCGCGGCCATGTCGCGGCAAAAATGCGACCCGTTCGCCTTCGAGAGTTCCTACCACGAACGAATCAGAAGGATCTCCGAAAGGCGTCTCGACTCTTATTTCCTCAATACCCGTCAACTCGGGCATTTGATAAAGACCACTGCCGCCGATGATCCCAAACCGCACGCCCGGAAGCTTACTCATACAAACTGATAGTCCTCCCCATGATAAGGAACAGGAATGAACTCCTTCTCGCCTTCTTTCACCCGGCAAACCGGCTCATCAGGATCGTGATAGAACACGCAGAGCCAATTGTTGCGTGCCGCCTCCGGCAACAGTCTTTTCTTCGCCGCGAGAGTCTCCACTGGATAAAGATCGTAACCCATGATCCACGGCAACCTCAGGTGTGCTCGCAATGGAACCAGGTCTGCAAACCCGAACATCGTTGTGCCGTCGCGCTCGAGCCGCCAGCACTGCATCGAGCGATTGTGCCCGGCGACTGTTTCCATTGTCAGACCAGGAACGACTTCGTAGTTCGCCTCCTTGGGCTCCAATTGGCCGGTCCCTACCAGCGGTCTCCAGTTCTGCGGCAGATAACTCGCTCGATCGCGCTCAGTCGGATGTTCAGCATGGTCCAACTCAGCACGGGAGACGAAGTAACGAGCATTAGGAAACGCCGCGACGGCATTGCCGTTCGAGTCGAGTTTGGTGTTACCGCCCGCGTGATCAAAATGCAGATGAGTGTTGACTACAATCGTGACTTCTTCAGCGGCAATTCCAGTTTGCTGGAATAGCGTTTCCGCTAACGGCCGCGCACGGTCGATACCGTACATCGTCGACAACTTTTCCGGCCATTTTTCGCCGATTCCGGTTTCGATTAACACCTTTTCATTGCCCGCGCAGACAACAACGCAGTTCATGTTCATGCGAATGCGATTTTCGTCGTCAGGAGGACAATCTTTAGCCCACAGATTACGAGGCACCACGCCAAACATGGCCCCACCGTCAAGACGGAACTCGGCGTCCTGAATAACCTGTACCGAGTAATCCCCGATTTGCAGGGCGTTCATCGACGGTGGTCCACCGATTGCGCGATTACTTCTTCGGCGTCTTGGGCTTGTTCCCCGTGTTTGGCTTGGGCGACGGCGCCGCTTCCGGTGCGGGTTGTTCCGATGGTGGCACAACGCCCGGCGGCAATCCCTGCGGCGGCTGCTGCTCAGGTGGCTTCACCGAATAGCTCTCTGCGACCGTCACGTGCGAGCGGGCGACGATGTCGTCGAGAATCTTCTTCGCCTTCTCCTGTTCGACGGCGTTCTTCGCTTTCTCGCGCGAAGTCTGCGGCGGTCCACCAAACGGACTGCTGTTCGGTTCACTAATCAAAATGTGACGGGCATGGACCATCTCTTCGGGCTTGCCGTCTTTCGTTTCAGTCTTCCGCTCTTCGACCTTGATAATGTGGAAGCCGAACGAACTCTGCACGACGTCGCTTATTTGACCAGGTTGTAAGGCAAAAGCCGCCTTCTCAAACTCTGCAACCATCTGCCCGTGACGAAACCAACCCAGATCGCCGCCTTTGTCTTTCGTGTCGTCGGTGGAAAACTCTTTCGCGAGCGCTGCGAAGTCCTCACCTGCACGCGCGCGTTTCAACACTACTTCGGCCTGCGCGCGATTCTTCTTGTCCGTGTCCATCTCGGGATGACTCGTCAGGTAAGCACTCACTTCCGCGTCAGTTGCTTTCATCTTCTCTTGCAACTTCTCGACGGCGTACTTCTGAGCGATCAGCCGCGCGTGCTGCAAAAGCACCTGTAACTTCACTTCCGGTTTCTTATCGACCCCCTGCTCGACTCCGCGCTTTTCACCGATGTAAACCCGACCGACGCGCTGCTTCAGTGAGTCGAGATCCTGTTGCGGTATCGGCTGGTGCGCAAACTGCGGGTCCTTGCTCTTGATGTCGGCGATAAGTTGGTCGAACTTCTGTTGGTAGGTCGCTTGTTTAAACAGCTCGTCTACTTCCTGATCCGTAATATTCGGTCCGTTCTCACCCAGCTGCTCGAAATAGTAGTTAGCGATGATGCTCGCCCGCTGCAATTCAAGCTGGCGTTTCACGTCGGGTGTCTTATCGACGCCATGTGCCTGCGCTTCTTCCGCCAGCGCCAACCAGCGCTTCAGTTCCTGCGCGAACTCCTTGCGCGCGCCTTCATCGGCTGCGAGCCGCGCGCGAAGCTGCACTGGCTGCTCCTGAGCGATGATCGACATGTCTTCAGAAGAGAGTTCGACGGGTCCGGTTCTGCGTGCTTTAACCTGCCAAAAGATCAAACCTGCCGAGAAGAGGAGTGCGACAGCGGCTGCAATGAGAGCCTTTCGTGTAGAAGTCAAAACAATGTCCTTTCCTAAAGCTGTTTATGCTGCACGAGCTCGAGCAGCACACCATTCGTAGACGACGGATGAATGAACGCCACCAAACAACCGCGCGTGCCCACGCGTGGCGTTTCGTCAATCAACCGTGCGCCTTTCTTTTTCAATTCGGCCAGTGATGCGTTTATGTCCTGTACTTCGATAGCAATGTGATGAATCCCGGGACCTCGTTTGGCCAGAAACTTACCTACCGCCGAGTCGGAGCTCAAGGGTTCGAGCAGTTCAACGTGCGTGTCGCCGACGGGCAACATGCAAACCCTTACGCCCTGCTCCGCAACTTCTTCAGTAACGTATGGTTGTAGCCCTAAAGCGTCCCGCCAAATGGCGAGGCCTTCGTCAATCGTGGACGTAGCAATGCCTATATGATCTACCTTCATCTATTAACTCTGGAGCAGATCTTCAACCGCAGAATAAGGGTCTCGCCGCCGGGTTGCAACTTCGTCTGCCAGCCGCTCAAGCATAGCAACCGAGGATTCTGATGCCAAAACGCGCCCCAGGAGTCGCTCGCGCAACAACTCGATAATCCGCCAGCGCGCGATCGCCCGGCGCCGTTCGCTGCTCGCCGGCACGCTCAGCTGTGTTTGTCTGAATTTTTCGATCGCCGCAGCCAGGGCGTCGATTCCCTGGTTTTCCGTTGCCACCGTCTTCACAATCGGTGGGTCCCAGCCGTCGCTGCGCGCAGTCAGCGACAATAATGCCTCCAACTCTTTTTCGGTGGCGTAGACACCCTCGCGATCCGCCTTATTGATCACGAAAATGTCGCCGATTTCCATGATGCCCGCCTTGATCGCCTGGATGTCGTCGCCCATCCCGGGAACGAGCACCACGATCGAAACTTCCGCGGCTTTGACGATTTCGACCTCATCCTGTC
>DASZDV010000428.1:0-3528 GCA_035941575.1 Pyrinomonadaceae bacterium | reverse complement strand
CATCGATGCAACGGGATCCCGAATGTAGAGTTGCACGACTTCATCACCCGCACGTGAACCCGAGTTCTCAACTTCAACGCTAACGGTCAACTTTTCGTTCGCGCGCATGCGCGGCGCACTCAATTGGAGATTGCTGAGTTTGAAGGTCGTGTAACTGAGTCCGTAACCGAAAGGGAAGAGCGACGTCCACGGAACATCGAGATACTTCGAGGTGTAACGATTCTCAGCTTCAGGCGGACGCCCAGTGTTCATGTGGTTGTAGTAGATCGGCACTTGCCCGACAGTGCGCGGAAACGTCACCGGCAACTTTCCACCAGGATTCACATCGCCAAACAAAACGTCGGCAATCGCATTGCCCGACTGGCTGCCGCCCATCCAGGATTCGAGAATTGCGGGAACGTTATCGACAATCCAGCCGATGGTCAGTGGCCGCCCATTAACAAGCACAACAACGGTGGGTTTGCCCGTGGCGTGAATCGCTTTGACGAGATCCATCTGCCGGCCCGGCAAGTCGAGCGAACTGCGCGAAGCGGCCTCGCCGACCATGTCGGCACTCTCACCAACGAAAACAACGGCAACATCAGACTCTTTTGCCAGCGCGATCGCTTCAGCAAAGCCCGCTGTCGAGTCGTCCTTGATGTCACAGCCTTTTGCATAACCGACTCTCGTTTGAGCACCGACCTTGGCTTTGATTCCAGCGAGTGGTGTGATCGTGTTTTCTTCGCGACCATCGCCGGCCCACCAACCGAGCGGCGCGCGCCGATCGTCTGCGAGTGGTCCAATCACCGCAATCGACTTCACGGATTTGTTGAGCGGCAGTGCGCTGCGATCGTTTTTCAACAGCACCATTGATCGCGCCGCAATCTGACGCGCCAAAGTCAGACTCTCCGGCCTGAGTAGCGATTGTGGTTCACGCGCTTCATCGGTGTAGGAATGATCGAATAGTCCCAAACGATACTTGATTCGCAACACACGTCGCACAGCCTCATCAATCGTCGCCTGCGTGAGTTTGTGTTGTTCGAGAAGCTGTGGGCCAAACTGGTTGTAACTGCGGCTCACCATCTCCATATCGACGCCGGCGGTGAGCGCCACTGCCGCGGCCTGTTCTTCGTTTGCTGCGATGCCGTGATTGATCAGTTCTTTAACAGACGTGTAGTCACTGACGACAAACCCGTCAAACTTCCATTCATCACGAAGCACCTTCGTGAGAGTAAAAGGATTCGCCGATGCGGGAACGCCGTTGATCGCATTGAACGAACTCATGAGCGTGCCGACGCCCGCATCAACGGCGGCCTTGAACGGTGGAAAGTAGATCTCGCGCAGTGTGTTCTCGGAGAGATCGGTGGTGTTGTAGTCGCGCCCGCCCTCTGCCGCGCCGTAGGCCACCCAATGTTTCGCGCACGCGAGAATCTTGTCGGGCGCACTGTAATCGGCGCCTTGAAACCCGCGCACGCGCGCCGCAGCGAACGCCGCGCCGAGAAACGGATCTTCGCCTGCCCCTTCAGTTATTCGGCCCCAACGCGGATCACGCGCAATGTCGAGCATCGGCGCGAACGTCCAGCGAACGCCGGCGTTGTTGGCTTCCTGTGCGGCAACGGCCGTGGATCGCTCCGCCAGGGTCGGATCCCAACTCGCGGCTTCGCCGACCGGAATCGGAAATATAGTTCGATAACCGTGAATCACGTCAAAGCCGAACAGCAGCGGGATCTTCAAGCGTGATTCATTCACTGCGACGCGTTGCAGTTGATTCGTACGTTGCGCGCCGCGAACATTCAACGTCGAACCCAGTAAACCCTTGCGAGCAAGTTCAAGGTGTTCGGGACGAAAGTTTCCGTTTGCTTCGCCGTCGAGTTGCTGAAGCTGGCCTAACTTTTCAGCCAGGGTCATTTTCGCCAACAGCGCGTTGACTTGCTGTTCGACGTCTCTGGCTCGTTGCGAATGTGCAGGGGCAATGGCCGCCAGCAGAACGCAGGCGGCCACCAAAAGAATCAGACTTGTCCGTTTCATCTGTGGCTAAAAACTGAATCGCGCTTGCAGTTCGACCACCCGACCAGCGAGCGCGTTTTGCGCGCGTCCGAAGTCGGGGTTGTCGACGTTTGGTGCAAAGAACTTGAACGGCGCAAGGTTCAGGTTATTGAACACATTGAAGAAGTTTGCCTTGACCTCGAAAAACGCTCCTTCACCGAGAAAGCTCGGCACGCCGGTGCGCTTTGCGAGACTCATATCGACCGCGAAATATCTTGGACCACGAAATGAGTTGCGACCAATACCGGGAACGAGCGTTCCTTGGGGATTGTTCTGGTCGAAAAACTTTAAACCGCCGCCGGGAAAGTTCCCTCCGGGACGAATGAACGCGTCATTGTCAGTGTCTTCGAGCGCGCCACCAAAATAGTGTGGCGGTCGCGACGGGCAGATAAAATCCTGCGTTCCCGGCGCGCGCACACATTGACCGGTATGCGGTGTCCACGGAAATCCGGTGTGCCATTGCAGTATGCCGTCGACGATCCAGCCACCCAACGCTTTGCCGACGAAGTCGTGGCGGTTGCGGAACAGAGGCAGGTCCCATAAACCTGAGACTGCCAGATTGTGCCTGACGTCATAATCGGATGGACCACGCTCCTGTCTCAGGTCTTGTGGAAAGGTTTGGTTCGTCACCGCACCTGGTCCTTCATTCGACAATGTGTCGATGCTCTTCGCCCAACGATAGAGAATGTCGAACTGAAAACCGCGAGCGAAGCGGCGTGTGAGCCGTCCGTTCAACGCGTTGTAGTTTGCGTTGACGTCAGGCGTTGGAATGTAAACGGCAAAAGCGAAGAAGTTCGCCGGAATGTTCGTCTGAATGAATCGCTGGTTAACGATGCGGATCAGTTTGTGAGTCGAACTGCCTTGATAGCCGACACTGGCCGCGAGTTGAAACGGCAACTCGTATTGGAAATCGAGTGAGTAGCCGTAAACGTAAGGTATCGGCGTGTCGGCCAGCGCACCGTAAACCTCGACGGTTCGGTCCTTCGGCGCACCGGTCGCCGGATCGATTCCGACCGCAAGCGCGGGATTCGGAGCAAAACTGAACGGCGAACTGCTCGCCCCCAATTCATAAAGGATCTGACCACCGGCAAACGGAGAGCCGGCGGTGCCGCAGCAGATCGCAAAACGCGCAAAGAACGGCGGATTGCCGCGCGTGTTCGAGAAGACTACTTGCTCGATGCGGTTGTAGTAGATGCCGGCGCCGCCACGAACCACCAGCTTGTCGCGAAAACGGCCGGGCGTCCAGGCGAAACCGAGTCGAGGCGCAAAGTTGTTTCGATCCGGATTGTAGAGACGATCGGTTGGTTCAACGCGGGATCCAGCAAGACCGCCGCCCGGACCAAAGACGAAGTTCGACACGAGACCGTCGCGTTCCTCGAGCACGTTGAAATACTCGTAACGCATACCGAGGTTCAACGTCAGGTTTGGACGGAGTTTCCAGTCATCCTGGAAGAAGAAACCGTAACCGCCGGTGCGGAAATGACGTTGCGCATCTGCAATACC
>DASZDV010000427.1:0-8074 GCA_035941575.1 Pyrinomonadaceae bacterium | reverse complement strand
ATTTCCACCCAAGTCTGGACCCAAGTCTAAGGGGGGCACTGCCAGGTCGTATTTCAGCTTTAACACGTGGGCTGAACCCGCCTGTTGCTGGGTCTGAATCACCCGGAGTTTCGCAAACGGACCGCCACCAAAATCATGATGATCCATGTTAGATGTATTGAAGGCACTGCCATCAACCCACGCCTGCTGGATCACCTGTCTCAAGTCAAAAATCGGATTACCCGCAGTCGGTCCAACGGTATAACTCACCGTCGTTTCGGCTGAGGCAGTTTGAGTGCCGACATTGAAAACGAGCTTTGCCTGGATCAAACTTATGTCAATAGGTACAGCTAAGAAGCCGCCTACAGTCTTTGGAGGCGGCGCGAGCGGAAGGTTTTGGGGCGTCGGACGATTCGGCGGAATAGAACTGGTTTTACCGCTCAATCCCAAAAGCCTGAGTATCCGATTTGTAGTTTTCCTAAACGAATCCATTTACGTTACGGGTTTATAAGAAGCGCCGAGGCTATTCTGTGCTACGTTCTGATTAGTGGTCCTTCCCTGAAATGCCGGATTATCCAATGCAAACGTGTGGCTGACATGCCGGTTATGACGTCGTTGAAATTCGTTCCCGGAAAGTAATGATCGCGTAGAGCTTCGAAAATGCGAGCGCATTGTGTGATGTTGCTTTTGGGAAACCTCACTAGATTGAATAAGTCGATGAGTTTTTGCTCGTCGAGTGCTGCTAATGCTTCACGAAGATCTTCATCGGCGAGTGCGCGTTGATCAGGTGGCTCCGGAAGTTCCGTGAACTGGAGCATGTCGGGACGGAACATGGCCAGCAGCGCCAGCCGGACCCCACATACGCCTGCGCCTTGCGCCGCGAGGGTTTGAAAGTTGGCGCGATCATCGTTGAGCGATGCCGCCAATTCCTGAAGATGAGATTTCCGGTCGGCAGCACTGCGTTGGAGCGCACCATCAAACACCATACTGTAGACAAAGCGTTTGAATGCATCTCCAGACTCCGGCGTTTGCAATTGAACGCTTTGGTAGTATGGGTTGTGGTCATTAACCAGTTCACGTGCGACGTCTGGACTCGAAATCCCTGGACCTGGTTCATTCTTCGCTCCCGCAACGAGAGCTTCAAGCTCGACATTAGGTTCGACGATGCCCTGCGCAAGCGACAATGTTCCTAGTTGCGCATTACCCGAATCAAGCATCCGGACTGTTAGATCCAGGAAACCGATCGTTGTGGGCACGTAACTAAACTCGCCCTCCGGCGTGCTTTGAACGTTTGGCGGACCCGCATTTTCACTGATAGACCATTCGAACGACTGAATCGAAGAAGCCAAACCCGTATCCGTCACGTAGACCACGTAAACATTCTCGCGTCCTACGACGACCGGCGAAGTTATGAACGACACCAACGCGGAGCGTGCGTCAGCGGCAACTACTGCTTCACCGAAGTCAGAAGCCTGAAAACTTTCGGGTATTCGACTCTCAGTTTTGCGTACAGGCATGGGTACCTGTGTTGACCGAGGAACGAGATTAAAAAGTCTGAACTACGCGAGGGTTCGGTCGCACGAGAAAAATGTTGGGACGCTTGTGGCCCGCAAAGATAGTTAGAAATGCCACTTGTGTCAACGAAAACCAGCGGCAAATTTGTTGAGGTTTTCTAACGTTTGAGATCTACTTGGACAATGAGATCTGTTTTTTCGGCGAGTCGCTGACGCGGAACCAGTCGCCCTGGCCATCGTGGGTCTTTAGGATGCGAAGGATTTCGGCGTAGTTGAAGGGTCGGGCGCCGCGGCGGCCGAAGACGGAGATTTGATTGCCAGTTTCGTCGACTGCTCGATCGCGATCCAAGGGTTTAGAAATCGCTAGAGCGTCGCCTTTCGTTTTAAAGGTCGCGATTAGCTCCGGGCGCGGTCGGGGGCTGAAGCCGGCGTATTCAGGCATCGTTTCAGGTGATGTGAGCTGCAATATCCGCAACCCGTTCTTTCCGTCAGCGACATACGCGAACAAACTCGCATTCGTCATCGCAATCTTCACCTGATGCACGTCGTTTAGTTGTCCGGCGGCATTGTACGTCTGATCGAGCCGCGGCTGTTCCGGTTGCTCGACGTCAACGATCGCGATTCCCTCTTTGCCGTTTGCGACATAAGCGTATGTTCGTGCCACATAAACATCGTGCGCGTCGTTGAGCGGAACAAAAGCGCCGTCGATTAGTTTTGCTTGTTCGGGCACAGTGACGTCAATCACTTTTAGACCATCCTGATCCACCACAAATCCGTATCTAAATTGAATCGCTATGCTTTGTGGGTGCTTCAAGACAATCCTTTTCACCAAGCGTGGCGCTAGCGGCTCCTTCAGGTTAAGAACAACCAACGCCGTATCCGTCGTGACGTAAGCATAAGTCCCAGCAATGACAATATTGTTTGCGCCAGTGAGCGCACCATCCGGATTGAACGCGCCGCGCGCTCGCTTCAAATAGTTGTTCAACGGATCGCCATCAAGCAGCGTCGCAGCATTAACCAAAATCAACCCTTCATACTTATCAACGACATACAAATATCCATACAGCGGATGAATCGGTTGCTCCTCATTCTCCTTGCGTCGCGTTCGCGCCGGATCAACAGCAAGCGTCGTAGGCGCCGCCACTGCCGTCGCATACTTCGTCTTCACCCAAAACTTCTGCCCAAACCGCGAAACCGGCGCAGTCACAATCCTCTCCGAAAAACCCTTCTGATCGATCTGCGCCACATCGTAAACACGCAGACCACCTTCACCTGCCGCAACGTACGCATACTCACCGCGCAACTGCACCTGCAACACACGCGGATTTCCAACGTGTTCGTAAAACGTTTTCAACTGCCGCCCTCCGCGCACAAACTCATCGTAATTCGATGGGTATGCGATCTTCTGCAACGTGCTGCCGATCACCGCCTGCGGCTCGCTTTGCTCCGTCGCAACTACAACCTCCAACGCATCATCGGCAGCAACATAAACATAGCGGCCCATGAAGTTCACAAAGTTCGTGCCCTGCAACAGCAACTGCGCGAGCCACGCGTTGTTGTCGTTCTTCTCCGATACGTGACAATCGCTGCAACCCTTCGTCTCCTTCGAACGAACCGTATGCGGCACGTGTGTGTTGAAGGCTTGACCCGCGAAGCCTTCGGCAGAAACGGTCTGCTGTTGCGAATAGATCCACTCACGATTCTGGTTTTGTGAACTCACGAGCACTGCTGACGAAGAACGCACGGGCGCAACGCGATTCCCGGTCACTGTTCCATCGCGGCCAAGCATGAACACATCGTCACGCAGCACCTGGAAGTTGTACTGCGTGAAGTTACGCGAGTTCCCTCCTTCGTTATGACGGTTCGGCATCTTGCGGTTCGCCTGCATCGACAGGTGACAACCAAAACAGCTCGTCATCCACGACGAGTGGCACGACGCACAGGTCATATCGTTATCGCGGTGTGCGAGCTCGTTTGTGTTTACGGGAACGTCGCCCCACGTCACGTTGTCTTTGCGGATTGTTTTTGCGTACCGGGATTTCTCATTGTAGTCGCGCGCGTTTGGTGTGACGGTGTCGAGCGTTTGCGGCACGCGCCACCAACGACCGGGGACGACCATCGAGTTCTGCATGACGTCGCCGGATTTTAGATCTACATCTTTTCCGTGTTCATCCTTTCGTTTTCGATCGCGTGCCACACGCTGAAACAACGGGATCCGGCCGCCTGATTCATCGCGGGTACGTATTCGAGTGAGGTCTTGCCCAATCAACGGCTGGTTCTGCGACTTGCGCCGCTCGGCTGTCGTTCCAGTGGCCGGCGCAGCGGCCGGTCCCGACGTGAAAAACGTAGCCTTCTGTTTGATCGTCCCATGACAATCTTCACACGCGATTTCTATCGCGGCGCGTGGCTCGTTGTAGAGGTTACCGTCGCCATGCGAATCCTGACGGAAGTGACAGTCAACGCAATGCATACCGCGTTCGAGATGAATATCTTTCAGGTGCACGGCTTTGTTGAACTTCGCCGGATCATCAGGCGCGACGATGTTGCCGTCCGCGTCCAGTAAATTGCCTTTGCGATCACGTTTAAAGACTTTGCGAAACAGCCAGCCGTGACCGTGCGAGTCGCCAAACTGAACATTACGCAGCAGCGCATTGAACTCCGAAGTACCTGTATCCTTCAGAAACTCAAAGTTGGACCATAATCCGCGTAGACTTGACCCCTCAGGATTACGATTGAGTTTCTCCTGTTCTTCATCCTGACTCGGATTGTGCTGCGTGGCCGGATACATTTTCGCGCCGTCGCTCTCGTTGTCCCACCACGTGAGTCCCATGTAACTCGCAACCATGTTCGTGCCCGGGTGCATGTGACAAACCATGCACTGCGAGCTCGGAATCTGGCTGGTAAACTGGTGCTTGATCGGATGGCCCGATTCACTTTTCGGAATGTTCGTATCCGCTGTTTGCGAACGTCCCTCATTGCCGGCTTGCCGGTACGACTCTGAGTGCGCGGGATCGCGATCGTTTGCATAGATCACGTGACACGCGGAACAGCCCGAGGATCGGTAATCACCCGGATGATCATTGGTTCCCAAGTGATTTAGCGTGGGATCCAAGAGACGTGTTTTTTGAATGCCGAGAAACACCGGATCAGTACGCTGCGCCGTCCCCAGCCCCCGCGCGCTCAATCCCTTGTCCGGTTTGCCCGGATCCTCGTCTTTATCGGGCAAGCCAACTTCAAGCCGCCGCCGACCGCCACGCTCGAACACACGCAACACATTCCCCGGCTGCGAAATCTCCCAACGCGGAATCGGTTCTAAAAGACTCAATAACCCTTTCGCTCTGCGTAGTTCATCCGTTACATCAGTGGCCAGTAATGTCTGTGGCTTTCCTGACTCGCTATAACTCTCCCCAAAACGCGGATCCTTAAGATGAAAACTCCCATTGTTGTAAAGCGCCGCGCCCCACAACATCGCCCCATGCGTCATCATGCTGCGCGCAACATTCTTCGATTCGATCTCGTGACAGGAGGCACTGCCGCACGTCTTCGCTGCCACGCGCAAATCTCCGGGATTCACAAACCGTACAAAGTCCCAACTCTCGCGATTCAACAACGTGTTGGACCGCTCGGGATTTGCGCCACTGTATTTTCCCGCCCGTCGCCATTCGTTCGGAAACTTCGGCTGCACGTGTGCTTCTTCCTTCAGCTTCGACGCAGGATTCCCACCGTGACACGCCGAACAGCTCAACCCAACAGCGTCTTTTCCATCCTTGAGTTTGTCGAGCGTCTCTGTCGTGCCGTATTTGTGCATCGGTTCGATCATCGCGTGACACGACACACAGCCTTCAACTTTCGCCGCAGGCGTCGTCTGGTTCGCCGGCTGCGACGTCAGCGTCATCAATGTCAGCAGATACAAAAAAATCTGTGTCATCTGTGGCTAAAAGACGAACTTCGCATGCGCAAACATCGTGTATAGCGCCTTATTTGGACTGATCACATCAGGTTGACAAAAGTCTTCAACACCAGGCGGGCAGTTACGCGATGCATCAGTGAAGATATCGCGAAACCCGCGTCCCGTTTGCAACGCCGCTCCTCCAAACGTCAGCGTGAAGTTATTGATCAAAAACGGTCGATAAGCGACGCCGAGGCTGTAATCAAAACCAATGTCGTGACGAATACGATTCTGAAACAGCACGAACTCGAGCGGCTCTGTCCGGTGAAAACGAAGATAGTTGACATTCACCACAGCTTTCACACGTTGGGTCAATTCCACGTCAACGCCACCGTTGTAAATGAAGATACCCGGATTGACGAAGTTTGCCTGGCCCTGAATCTTACTGCTGCGCAAACTCGGCAACAGACTGTTCGGTTGGACCAACGCGACACCCGTTTGCGTCAAACGAATACCATTACGCACCCAGAACGAAAACTGTCCACCAACAAAATTCGGATCATCAAAGATCGCATCAAACCCGTTTGCCTTTTCATCCGTGGGATCCTTGTCCCCTTGAGCCCAAAAGAAAGAGCCCTTAAACCTTAAATAATCTTTATCAACGGATGCCTCGACTGCGGCCATGTTCGATCTCACATTGACCCTCCGTCCGGCGATCGGATTTCGCTCGTCGTGACCAAACGCGAAGTAATACGAATGCGTCACGTTCAATCGTCCAAGATGGCCGTCACCACTAAAGCCCAGGTAACCAACTTTGATCGCATGTGGTCGTACGTCGCCAATCAAAGCGGGACGCACAAGAAAACCGTTGCGATCAAACTTCACACCGCGCCGATCATCGTTGTAATGAAAACTCCCCTGAATCGTATAGCCCTTGCGAATGAAGTCCTGGCGAAAGATGTTTGCGATGTAAACATTTTGATGGCGCGTGTCGAATCGATTGAGACCGCTGTTCGTGTCCTTCTCGAGCATCGAGAAGTACGCGGCGTTGAACTGCACGCGATTGTTGTCGGCGGCGCCAAACACGCGCGCTCCCAAATTGTTGTCGGAAAAGATGAAGCCGCGGAAGTCTGAGACAAACGGTTGAATACCGGCGCGCACTGAAACGAAGTCGTAGTTCGCGTTGACGTCGAAGAGTTTCACTTCACCAAACGCTTCTTCGAGGGAGGCATGCCAATCAGTGCGATTCGTGCCGCGCCGGACGTCAATGTTCACGACGCCATTTTCGCGAGCGTCTAGATAGTTCGGCACACTGAAGGTGGGAGAAAACTTGATGGCCCAATCACGTGGTTTGAAAGTGGTATCGCCGTGAAATAGTTCGAAACTGAACTGCAACGTCTCGGCTGCGGCAAGTTGTTCCGGGCGACCAAAGAACTCAGCGCTGATTGGATTCACGCTGCTTACGTCGGAAGGCGTCGGAGCGCGCCGTTGCTCGACGTTCGTCGAGCTCACGGCAGTCAGGATCATGAAGAGTTTATCGCCTTTGATGGGATAGTCGCCTTTGAGGACGTTTTGATTGTAAGGATCCCACCAGCGGCCTCGCCTAAAAGGAATATCGCGCCCCCGCGCACCCCGATCCCCGTAACGATCGTATTCAGGAAAAATGATGCGCCACCGATCGGCCGTCTCCCTGCTTATCTGCCTTTGATCTTTCTCCTTTGGGCTCTCGGCAACGCGGATCTCCAGCTCAATCTCCTTCCCTGGTTCGACGACAACGTTCTCCACCGTATCACCACGCACAATCGCAAAATCACCGTAATTTTTATCTTTATCAAAAACAGCAACATGCGGTTGGTCCAACGTGACGCGATACGCACCCGCAGGCAGCCTCACGGAATAACTCCCATCCGCATTCGTGCGAACGCGTTTTACTTCACGAGTGACTTGATTAGTTATGACGACAACAGCGTTGGGAACTGGTGCGCCCGACGTGGATCGGACCACGCCTTTTAGCACGCCAGTTGTTTGTGCAAAGCAACTCGCTACGATCAGAAGGATGATCACGCGGTCTGCGTTTTACCACAGATTTCGCGGATTCGGCAGAAAAAATCTGTGGTACAGTGTGCGCCGATGTGGCGTCGAATGATCTTCTTCGCGTGCCTGCTCGCTGCTATCAAGGCCAACGCGCAAACACGTCCGGTGTTGATCAGTCACGCGGATTCAACTCGCGCCATCGCCTTCGATTCTGTCACGCGACAACGCGAACCCTTCACCACAACAACTCCGATCAGGTTCGGTTCAGACCCAGCATCACGCGTGATGTTGTTTGCGATGAATCTCCAGTTGCAACCGGGCGAAACGGCGGCCGTTGTTACCGCAGACGCGGAAGATGCGAACCATAACACTTATCAACTCACCGTCGAACATGTCGCTCCTCTCGCAGATTATCCGTGGGTTTCATCCGTTATCATCCGTCTTCCCCCGAGTCTTCCCGCAACAGGCGATGTACTAGTCCGGCTCACGTATCGTGCTATTGCGAGTAACAGAGTGAGGGTGGGGATTGGTCAGGTCGGCGGTGGACCACCCGACGACATCGGCGCCTCACCTACCCCCGGCACGCTCTTGCCGCTTGAGCCACCATCGTTCGCTGCAACAACCAATCTAACTTCAACAGACGTGCAGACGATCCTCC
>DASZDV010000426.1:0-4416 GCA_035941575.1 Pyrinomonadaceae bacterium | reverse complement strand
GAAACGATCGTGAAGTTTGAGAACAAGATTCACCAGGAACTGAGCACGAAACCGATCACGCGTGCGCTGTTGGAAGGGTTGTTTCTCGAGGACGCTAGCCAGATGCGGCAGGAGATCTACGCGCGTCACGGCAAGGTGTTCAAGGAGCCCTGGCTTCAGAAATACTTCTCGAGTTTTGATTGGTACAAAGCGGACCCTGACTTCACTGAGGCGGCGTTAACGGAGGTGGAGAAGAAAAACATCGCCACCATTGCCGCGTACGAAAAACGTGCCGTCACTGCGATGAGCACGATAGAGGGTTGATAAGGCCCGTTTAGATCCCGCGTGACGGGGTCCCCCACTTAAAAGCCACAGATACACACAGACAGACACAAGTCAGAACTGAGCTTTCTTCTTTCTGACTCGTGTTTCTCTGTGTCTATCTGTGGCCTTAAAGACGGTAGCGGGCGCCCGCGCGTTTAGCGGCTTCTTCCGCGAGGTCGATGTTTTGTAAACGCAGGGTGACGTCGGCGTTCAGGTCGAGTGCGTCGCGTTGACCGGCTTGCAGTTTCACCGTACCGGCTGCGGCAATCATCGCGGCGTTGTCGGTAGACAAGTGTGGTGACGGGAAGTAAACAGGCAGTTCGAGCCGCGTGGCCATCTCGCGCGCAACCTCGCGCAGTTTTCCATTACACGCAACTCCACCCGCGATGATCAGCGTCTTCGGGTAATTCTCCTCCGCCACGCGTTCCATCGTCTTCACAAGCGACTGCACCACCGTATGTTGAAAACTCGCAGCGAGATCTTTTATCGCCTGCGACGGCTCGCCACCGTTCTCCACGGGCTTCAACCCGCTCTCACGAACGTGCTTCGTGACTGCCGTCTTAAGTCCACTGAAACTGAAGTCAGGCAAACCGTCGCCCATGCGCGGCAATGAGAACGGCACGGAATGTGGATCGCCTTCACGCGCGAGGCGTTCGATGATCGGCCCACCCGGATAACCAAGCCCGAGCATCTTCGCGACCTTGTCGAACGCCTCACCGGCAGCATCGTCACGCGTGCGCGACAGAACCTTGTATTTACCTGGTTCGGGAATGAAGAAGATGTTCGTATGTCCGCCCGAGACGATCAACGCTTCTGCCGGATAATCGATCGGCGGGTTTTCGAAAGCGACTGAATAGATGTGACCCTCGATATGGTTCACACCAACGAACGGTTTGTTCAACGCATACGCCATCGCTTTTGCATACGAGACGCCGACCAGCAACGACCCGACGAGACCCGGGCCAACAGTTACGGCAATGCCGTCAATGTCGCGTGGCGTTAGACGCGCGCGTTCGAAGGCGTCGTTAACGACGGGAACAATCTTGTCGAGGTGTTCACGCGACGCGAGTTCGGGCACGACGCCGCCGAAGCGTTTATGAACGGGAACCTGCGAAGAGATTACCGACGAGAGTATTTCGCGGCCGTCACGCACGAGCGCGGCCGCAGTTTCGTCACACGAAGTTTCGATACCCAGTACTAACATTAGCTCGGATTCTAACAAACGTAGAAGCTCAAAGAAGAATCGCCCTGTTTGAGAACGCGTGTGCGGCGCAGGTTACCTATGCTTTCGGGTAATTTGGTTTTGTGATGGTGTTCGACGATGAGCAGCCCACTGTCGCTCAAAATAGTTGACGACGCGAGTAAATCGACGATCCGTAAGTAGTTCATATTGTAGGGCGGGTCCAAAAATATGATGTCCCACTCATGGTCTCCACTCTGTTTCACGAACTCGATCACTTCTGAACAATAGATGTCGCGTTGTTCTTCCGGCACTTTGCACAGTTCGAGGTTTGCTTCGATTAACTGGCAACTCCTGCGGGAGCGATCGACGAACGTCGCGTGCGCCGCGCCGCGTGAGAGCGCTTCGATGCCGACGGCGCCTGTGCCGGCGCAAAGATCGAGAAAACGTGCGCCGGGGACGCGCCCGGCGATCACGTTGAAGAGTGTTTCGCGGAGACGATCGGAAGTAGGGCGCACGTCCATTGACGGCGGACTCTTCAGATTGCGGCCCTTGAACTGCCCTGCAATAACGCGCATTTCTGTCTACCCAACGGCCGCTAGCCCGAATCGCGTGTCGTGCGTGATGCGCGCGATGAGTTTCGCCGTCTCCGGCGACTTCTCTTTATTTAAATAAAATTCGGCTTCGCGCTTTGCGCTCTCCAGCAACACGCGATCGCGCACTAAATTCCCGATCCGGAATTCCGGCAGCCCGGACTGTCTCGTGCCAAGTAGCTCGCCCGGCCCGCGCAACTCCAGGTCTTTCTCAGCGATCACAAAACCATCGTTCGTTTTGGCCATAATCCCGAGGCGCTCCTCAGCAACCGCGGTCTTCTTGTCGCTCGTCAACAACACGCAGTAACTCTTTTTCGCGCCTCGCCCGACGCGTCCACGCAGTTGATGCAACTGCGACAACCCAAACCGTTCCGCATGTTCGACGATCATAACTGACGCATTCGGCACATCTACGCCGACCTCGATCACCGTCGTGGAAACAAGTATCTTGATCTTGCGGGCGACGAACGCGCTCATCACCGCGTCTTTTTCCGCCGGCTTCATCTTCCCATGCAACAGACCAACCGCGAGTTTGGGAAACACCACATCCCGCAGGTACTCATACCGCCGCGTCGCATCCTTCAAGTCAACTTTCTCTGACTCTTCAACTAGCGGATAAACTACGTAAACCTGATGCCCGGCTTTTACTTCGCGCGAGATGAGCCGCTTCACTTCCTGCCGCTGATCCTCCCCTGCAACAATCGTTTCGACCGGTGTTCGTCCGGGCGGCAGCTCATTGATCACTGATACGTCAAGATCGCCATAAACTGTCATCGCCAATGATCGTGGAATTGGCGTGGCAGTCATCACCAGCACATCAGGATTGAAACCGCGCGCACGCAGTTCGGCGCGCTGCATTACGCCAAAGCGATGTTGCTCGTCGACCACAGCCAGTCCGAGTTTCGCGAACTCAACTCCTTCCTGGACCAGCGCGTGTGTGCCGATGCATGCATGTACCTCGCCGTCCCGCAACGCGGTTCGCAGCCGACGCTTTTCGGCAGCCTTAAGTGAACCGGTCAGCAACTCAACGCGATAAGGTGTTTTAGCGAGTAATCGTTTGATGTTACGTGCATGCTGTTCGGCGAGGATTTCCGTAGGCGCCATCAGCGCGGTCTGAAGATCGTTTTCCATCACGGCGATCATCGCGATCAAGGCGACGATTGTCTTGCCGCTGCCAACGTCGCCTTGCAACAGACGGTTCATCGGCGCAGTTGATTTCAGATCGCGGAAGATTTCGCGTGTGACGCGGCGTTGAGCTTCCGTCAACCTAAATGGCAGCACCTTTGAGATCACGTCGTACACGGCTTTGTCGATGCGAAGACAAACGTTCTTCTTCTCTTTGGCGCGTCTGCCTCGCTTCAAACCGAGTGCGAAGGTGACCCAGAAGAAGTCTTCGAAGATCATGCGCGTGTGTGCCGGGCTGCTTGTGAGTTCGTATTCTTCCATCACGGCGTCCGGCGGCGGAAAGTGAATCTCGCGCAACGCGCGAGCGCGTGGAATCAGGCGGACACGGCGCAAGAGTTCGGCGGGAAGAGTTTCCTCGATATCTTTATCGCTGAGCGCGACCATGACCGCGTGAACGATCTCGCGCACGCGTTTCGAGTTGAACGGGCCAAGCTTCCTGTAAACGGGAACGCGACGGCCAACATGAATTGCAGCAAGCGCGGGATCGGGAACGTTCTCTTCCGCCTGCTCGGGATCGACCTCATTTTCCGCTGATTCGTTTTGCTGTTCGAGTGAGGGAAGTATTTCGAGCTCGTCGGCGGGCCTGTGCAACTGTAATTTGTACGTGCTTTTTGCGGAGTTCCATTCCCACTTTCCGAACGTAATGAAGCGGGTTCCCGGAACGAGTTTCTTCGTGTAGTACTGGACGATGTCGTATGCACGGCGTCCGGAGACGAACCACCAGACGATTACTTCGCGTCCGGTCTTTCCGGCATCGTGAGCCCGCACCTCGAAAATGAAAAGCCGCGATCGGCCGTAGCCTTTTCTGATTTCGTAACCATGTGCGCGCTCGACGAGCAACTCGAGCGAAGCTTCCATGCCGTCAGTAAGATCTCGAATTGCCGCCGGGTGAGAGCGGTCTTCGTAACGCATCGGCAAGTAGTTGAGTAGATCTTCGACGGTAGCTTCTGCGGGAGTTCGCTTGTTTGCGTGGCTGGCGAGCGCGACTGCGAGTTTGTGTGAAAGCTGATCGCCGAGGCGCGCGATCCGAAAATTGTGAAGGTCCTGAATCGGGGTGTTGAGCGAGATAGCGCTCGGCATCGCCGGGATCATAGCATAGCGATCCGTGCGATATACTTGATCAACGGGGGACTTTATGAGTACCGAAAGGGCATC
>DASZDV010000425.1:0-16329 GCA_035941575.1 Pyrinomonadaceae bacterium | reverse complement strand
AAGGCGAGTTTGCGGGTAACTGTGCCGCGGCTTTCCGTGCGCTCGGTTCGTCGGGTGGAATCTTTGTCAGCTTTGGAAAGTACACTGCATTTCCGCACGGCAGCAGCACGCCACAGCTTTTGAAAGAAGGCGACGTCGTTTTGATGGACGGTGGTTGCAGCGTTGAAGGTTATCAATCTGACATAACGCGCACCTTTGTGTTTGGCAAAGCTACCGATCGGCAGCGCCAGATATGGGACTTGGAGAAGAAGGCGCAGGATGCGGGTTTTGCGGCGGCGAAAGTTGGAGCGCCGTGCGAAGCAGTTGATGCGGCAGCGCGCAAGGTAATCACTGACGCAGGCTTCGGTCCTGATTACAAGGTTCCGGGCCTTCCGCACCGCACTGGTCACGGCATTGGACTCGACGGTCACGAGTGGACCAACTTCGTGCGCGGAAACAAGACTCCGATCCAGCCGGGCATGTGTTTTAGTGACGAACCGACAGTCGTCATTTACGGTGAGTTCGGAATTCGTCTTGAAGATTGTCTCTATATCACTGACGCGGGTCCGAAGTTTTTCACGAAGCAGAGCGAATCGATCGACGAACCGTTTTAGGCGACAGACAACACGGATTACAAATTGGCGGCGGCGTTCGTGGTAGTCTTTGGACGACATGGGCCGATGGGTTCTCGCAGCCACAATTCTTGCCTCGAGCATGGCCTTCATTGACGGCACCGTCGTCAATGTTGCGCTTCCGTTTCTACAAACCAACCTCAACGCCACGGCGATCGGTATTCAATGGGTCGTCGAAGCTTACGCGCTTTTTCTTTCAGCGTTGTTGCTCGTTGGTGGTTCTCTTGGCGATCGTTATGGACGCCGCCGGATCTTCAACATCGGTGTATTTGTGTTTGCACTTGCGTCCGCAGCGTGTGGTTTCGCCGCCAATATCGAACAACTGATTGCGGCGCGCGCAGTGCAGGGCATCGGCGGCGCGTTACTGGTTCCCGGCAGTTTGGCGTTGATCAGTGCGTCGTTCGGTGAAGAAGAACGTGGCAGAGCGATTGGAACGTGGTCAGGTTTTTCTGCGATGACTACGGCCATTGGACCAGTCTTAGGAGGCTGGTTGGTCGAACACGTTTCGTGGCGCGCAGTTTTCTTTCTGAATCTGCCACTCGCAGCGGCGGTGATTGTGATCTCACTCTGGCATGTGCCGGAAAGCCGCGATGAAGAAGATCAGGATGGGCCGCTTGATTGGATGGGTGCTGCGCTGGCGACGATTGGTTTGGGCGGGATTGTTTACGGGTTGATCGAATCGCCGCGGCGCGGTTTTACGAACGTGGTTGTCTTAGTCAGTTTAGTGGGCGGCATCGCGTGTCTGGCTTTGTTTCTTTTACACGAGGCGCGCGCGCGAAATCCGATGGTTCCGTTGCGGCTCTTTCGTTCAAACGACTTCGCGGGCGCGAACTTGTTGACGCTCCTGCTGTACGCCGCACTCGGTGGAACGCTTTTCTTCTTCACACTCGCGCTCATACAAGTGCAGGGTTACTCCGCCACCGCCGCGGGCGCCGCATTGCTGCCGTTTGTGGTGCTCATGTTTACGTTGTCGCGGTGGTCCGGTGGGTTGATCGATCGGTTTGGCTCTCGATTGCCGCTCATAATCGGACCAACCGTCGTCGCTCTGGGATTTGCCTTGTTTGCGGTGCCGTCGATTAGTGACAACTACTGGACCAGTTTCTTTCCCCCGGTAATCGTGCTCGGCCTGGGGATGGCTATTACTGTAGCGCCCTTGACCACAACCGTGATGGACTCGGTGAGTGAGGAGCAGGCGGGAGTCGCATCAGGAATCAACAACGCAGTCTCACGAACAGCGGGTCTACTGGCGATCGCCGTATTCGGCGTGGTGATTCTGTATGCGTTCAGTCATCAACTCGGAGCACGGTTGAACGAGATGGGGATTGACGAGCAATTGAAACGTTCAGTTTACGAACAGCGCGTCAAATTGGCAGGACTGGAGGTGCCGCAGACGATCTCTCCTGAGACTCACGAGCAGCTCAAACAGGCAGTTGCGACCTCGGTTGTGTACGGCTTTCGCCTGATCATGCTGCTGTCCGCGGCACTTGCGTTGGCGAGTGCGCTGAGTTCGTGGTTGCTAATCGGCAAGTCACGCCCGACCAGTGCCCGCCACCAGCGAGACTAACCAGACCAGCAGAAACGCACCCACTGTGACCGCGGCGCTCAGAAGATAAATCAGCCACGTTTCGACTATTTCTGAAGTCTTCTTCTCTTCGATCATGGGGAGATCCTTCATTTTGAGAATTTACATTTTTGAGGCTACAATCGTCGCGCTCGAGAAGTCCTCAGGTTGCACTCAAGAATTCCTCAATGATGTTTCTCAAAGGCCGTTTTTATGGGTCAACAGGACAATCGTAATTACGAATTCGGTCGCTTCCGCGTGAAAGTCGCGGAGCGTGTCCTGTTGCGCGACGGTGAAATCGTGCCACTCACGCCCAAGGTCTTCGATATCCTGCTGACTCTCGTAGAAAAAAGCGGCCAGGTCGTCTCCAAAGACGAGTTGATGAAACGCGTCTGGCCTGACACCTACGTCGAAGAAGGCAATCTGACTCAAAACATTTCGCTTTTGAGGAAAGCGTTGGGCGAAACGCCGGAAGGAACGCAGTTTATTGAGACGGTTCCGCGTCGCGGCTACCGGTTTGTGGCCGAGATCAACGAGGCCATGGATCTCGAACCAGCCGGCTCAGCCGGAATCCACACAGTTTCCCCAGAGATTCCCGCAGCGGCTGTTGCGGCTGTTACTGGCGCACCCGCGCGGAGAAGAACTCCCGCTTTCTTTCTCGCCGGGGGAGTGGTGGTGACGATTCTTGTCGGCCTGTTCTACTTCACTGGATGGAGCAAAGCCGGAAACACTGCCGCCATTCAATCAATCGCGGTCCTTCCCTTCGTCGACGAGTCTGCCGATCCTGATGCTGAGTACATCAACGACAAGATTGCGGAGAGTTTGATCAATAGTCTTTCGAAGTTGCCGCAGTTGCGCGTGGTGCCGCGAAGCGTCGTTGAGAGTTATAAGGGGCGGCAGATCGATCCGCGCAAGGTTGGCGAAGAGTTGAATGTGCGCGCGGTTGTTACGGGCCGCATGCGCCGCCACGGCGACATCATCAGCATTCAGGCCGATCTGATTGACTTACAGAACGTGGCGCAGCTTTGGGGGCAGCACTATGACCACAAAGTGTCCGATGTGTTGTTGGTCCAGGACGACATCTCGCGCGACATCTTTGAAAATCTCCGTTTGAAGTTGAACGTTGAGGAGAAGAAGCAGCTCGAGGCTTATCGCTTTTACCTGAAAGGGCGTAACGCCTGGAACAAACGCACCGGCGATGCTTTGCAGGAGGCAATCCAGTTTTTCAATCAGGCAATTGAGATCGATCCGAACTACGGCGCTGCTTATGCCGGTCTCGCGGACTGTTACAACATGCTGGTTGTTTACGGACGATTGCAGCCGAAGGAAGGTTTTCCCAAAGCAAAAGAGGCAGCGGCGAAGGCGCTCGAGATCGATGAGAGTTCGGCCGAAGCACACAGTTCGATGGCCTTTATTAAGTTTCGCTGGGACTGGGATCGAACCGAAACCGAGCGCGAGTTTCAGACGGCAATCAAGTTGAAACCGGCATACGCGCCCGCGCACCAGTGGTACAGTTCGTACCTCGTTGCGGTGGAACGTTTTGACGAGGCGATTGCCGAAGCAAAGCGTACCGAAGAGTTGGAGCCGCTTTCGTTTGTTGCGAGTTCACACCTGGGTTGGATCTATTACCTGTCCGGACAAAACGACAAAGCAATCGAGCAGTGCCGCAAGATTCTTGAGTTGGATCCGAGTTCGTTTCCGGCGCGCCGTTATTTAGGCCTGGCTTATGTGGCGAAGGGCATGTACCCGGAAGCGATTGCGGAGTTTCAGAAGGGTGTGAAACTCTCCGGCAGTCCGTTGATGCTCGCGCTGTTGGGCCATGCGTATGCAGTGGCGGGTAAGAAGACTGAGGCGCAGCAGGTTCTCAACGATCTCGAACAATTGCAGGAACAGCGTTACGTGTCGCCTTACACAGTCGCAGCAATCTACGCAGGTTTAGGCGATCAGGACCAGGCGTTCAAGTGGCTCGACAAGGCGGTTGAAGAACGCGACATCTGGTTGATGAATTTGAAAGTCGATCCCGTATTTGCAAAGTTACGTTCGCAGCGAAAGTTCACCGACACCCTCGCACGTATCCGCCTACGGCCGTAGTGCGGCGCCAGCTTGATCAATTCATCCGCATGAGCTAAGAATATCTGCGTCTCGATTGGTGCATCCCACAGTTCTCGTCGGGATAGGGCCTCCCGGAAAAACTCCCGTAAGTCTCATAAATTTAACATCGAGCTGCGAGTCTCGAGACTGTAAATCACTGTCTCGCGGCGTATTTAGGACGGAGGGAGTATGGCGGAGCGCGTTAAGAGGGTAATCGAATTGATGGAGCGTGATCCGAGACGCACGTTTTCATTGGGAGATATGGCGCAGTCAGTGAACCTTTCGCCCCCGTACTTCTGTTCCTTATTCAAATCGATCACCGGCGTTCCTCCCGGGAAGTACTTGAAATCACTCCGTATGCAGCAAGCCGCAACGCTGCTCGATACTACTTTTCTGAGCGTGAAGGAGGTGGTAAGACGCGTGGGCTGTTCGGACGAGAGCCACTTTGTAAGAGACTTCAAACGGATCTACGGCGTGACGCCGAGTGAATACAGAAATAGATCAGTCGTCGTTGCGAAACCGTCTCAGCCGCAAAACCAGATCCGCGATATCTGACCGTCGCTTCAGATTTGCACCAAATCGCGCTAAGCTGAGTGCGTATTCGGAGGTACGCGATGAAAGTCAACGTCAGCTTACTGCTATTTGCCTTACTCTTTTTTCTCGTTTCGGCGGTCAGCGCCCAGGAGCCAGTCAGCGCTGCGGAGACTGCCGACAAACTGCGCCTACAATTGCTCGACGTGCAGTTTCAGCAGGAGAACCTGAAGATCCGCTTGCAGCAGCTCGACGAGGATCTCAAACCTGAGAACATCCAACGCGCGCTCGCCGGAATCGGTTCAACCAGGCCGGAAGAGTTGCGTGAATCGCGCCGCCGGCAGCTTCAGATCGAACGTGACGGTGTGGCAGCGCAACTCAAGGTGCTTGAAACGAGCCGTCTACGTTTGGAGGCAGCAATACTCGATGCTGATGCGCGAGCGTATCAAGAGAGCGCACGGCCGATGCAGCAAGGTTTCATTGCACGGTCAACACGAAACAAGCCGTTGTTGATTGCGGGCGGAGCGAGTTTTGTTCTCTTCGGTGTTCTTGCGAGTCTGTACGTGCGACGCAGAGTGCGACGCCGTTCATGACGACCGCTTGACGCGATACTTCGCAGGTTTCGCCGTAGTTCGTTCGAGTGTTTTTCTCGCTTCGAGATCCAGTTTCACTGTTTCGCCGTACCAACTGATATTTCCGTCGACCTTTCCCTGCAACTTCTTGTTCAGCTGTGCGAACAGTTCGCTATGCGTGAGTTCTTTCTTGCCGAGCGCTGAGAGGATTGCCTGCTTGACGGTTTCGTAGGTTTTCTTGCTGATATTTCTGCCGGTCTTACCCTGCGGATGTTTGGTAAGAATTTTTTCTTCTGCCATACTTAACGTCCTTTTCCAATTTGATCTGGAGGATTGCTCACCATGCGATATGTTGCTGCTTTGACTCTTGCTCTCGTTGCCCTGTTGTTAGTGCCGAGCACCAACTTCTCTCAGGGCGGTCAGATGGAAGCCTCTCGCGGCGTTGCCGGTGGCGGAATTAGCGTGTCCGGCTGGACCGGAAAGATCGACGCGAAGGAGGAGACCGCCGGATTGACTCTCAATAGCGCGAAATTCGCTAAAGAGGGTGATGCGTTGCACGTCGTCACTGGTCCCGCCGTGACGTATTGGAATCCCAAGAATAAAGCGAGCGGCGATTACACCGTGAAAGCGACTTTCAAGGAACCGAAGTACATGAACCTTAATAACCATCCCCATCCTTACGGGATAATGATCGCGGGGAATGGTCTCGGAACGGATCAGCAGAGTTATTTGTACTGTGCGGCGTACGGCAATGGCAACTTTATTGTGCGCGGTTTTGGGCCGGCGGCGTTTCAGTTGAATGGACCACGAGGCGCGGCGGACGCCGCGGTGAATAAGGCGGCCGGTGTTGGTGAACCCGTGACGCAAGAGATCGCGATGACAGTGAAGGGTGATAAGGTGGAATGCGCGATCAATAACAAGGTAGTGGCGAGTTATGACAAGTCGGCGTTGGTGGCGGATGGTAAGTTGAAATCGACCGACGGTGTTTATGGTTTGCGGTTTGCGCACAATACCGAGGTGCTGGTGACCGGTTTGAAGGCTTCGAAGCGATAAGTAAGCCACAGATGAACAGCGATCTGTACTGTCTGTGTAAATCTGTGGCCTAAAGGTATGACGGGAGCGTTCGTCGTAACGGTGGCGGTGCTCGGGGGCCTGCTGTTGTTTTTGGTTCACGAGTTACGCCGACCGATTCACGTCTCGAAATGGGACCGTAGCCCACTGTGGCGGAAACGCTTGCGCGTCACGCTGGCTACGGTTCTTTTACTGCTCGTTGGCATTGTCGGATGGGCGTTCTTCATCGGACCCAACCGCCTCGTCGTTCGCCATGAAACTGTCCAAATCAACAACTGGCCCACCGACCTTTCAAACCTGAAGATCGCTGTTCTCTCCGACATCCATATCGGCTCGGCGTTTATCGACGAAAAAAAGGTTCGCTACATCGTCGAACAGACGAACCAACTTCAGCCCGACATGATCGTCATCCTCGGCGACTACATAGCGGGAAACGGCCGCACCAGTCATCGCGTTGAACCGGAAGTGTTCGGGCCGATGCTGAAAGGGTTTCGCGCGCCGCTCGGCGTTTATAGCGTGCTCGGCAATCATGATTGGTGGTACGACGGTTTGAAGGTCCGCGCCGCATTGGAAGCAAACGGGATCAAAGTTCTCGAGAACGAAGCGTTCAGAATTGAAATACGCGGAAAGCCAGTGTCGCTCGTGGGCCTCGCCGACCTCTGGACACGGCAGCAACGCATCCAAAACACGATCGCCACAGTTCCTGAAGGCGACACGATAATCGCACTGACGCACAATCCGGACATCTTCCCTCAAGTTCCGCAGCGCGTTCCGTTACTGTTGGCGGGTCACACGCATGGCGGTCAGGTGACGTTTCCGTTCATTGGACCGGTGGTCGAGTCGTCAGAATTTGGCAATCGTTACGTTCGGGGACATATTGTCGAAAACGGTCATCATCTTTTCGTCACCACCGGCATTGGCACCAGCATCGTGCCGGTTCGCTTCGGAGTCCCGCCTGAGATCGTACTGCTCACAATCCAGCGCGCCTCGTAAGTTTGTTTTTAAGAATTTGCAATCCAGCGTCCCTCGTAAGTTTTTTCCCAAATCCATTTCAACCGTAACTCCCAGTAGGACGGTCCGGAGGTCACAGCGACTCTCTAGCTAGCTGCGCAGCTTGCCTCAGCAGATAATTCCGTTCGGGTAGACTTGCCGTTTTCATCGCCGCGGCTCGGTAGTTTGCGACTGCTTCATCACGCCGCCCGGCAAGTTCCAGCAGATGTGCGCGAACCGCGTACAAACGATGATGATTCGCAATGCGCGCGTCGGTCTCGAGTTCCGTTAACAGTGCGAGTCCTTTCGTGGGTCCGTGAACCATCGCCGCCGCGACCGCATGATTAAGCCTTACCATCGGATTCTCAGACATCCGCTTGAGCACCTCATAGAGCGCGAGTATCTGCGGCCAATCCGTGTCCTCTACTCGTTCTGATTCGTCGTGCACAGCGGCAATCGCAGCTTGCAATTGGTACGGACCAACGGATCCTTTTGGCAGCGTTGCGGAAATGAGGTCAATTCCTTCTGCGATCTGTTTCTTGTCCCAGAGTGTACGGTCCTGTTGCGCAAGCGGAATCAAGTCACCATCAGCAGTCGTGCGCGCGAGACGACGAGCATCGGTCAACAACATCAGCGCGAGCAGCCCGGCGACCTCGGTATCATCCGGTTGCAGCTCGTAGAGGATGCGTGTGAGGCGTATCGCTTCCTGCGCTAGATCAGCGCGCTGCAGACTCGATCCTGCACTGCTCGTATAACCTTCGTTAAAGATCAGATAAAGTACGTGCAACACTGCCCGCAAGCGCTCAGCGCGTTCTGTCGCAGTGGGTAGTTGAAACGGAATTCCGGAGTTTTTGATCGTCTGTTTCGCACGGCTGATCCGTTGAGCCATTGTCGATTCGGGAACCAGAAACGCGTACGCAATCTCCGAGGTCGTGAGTCCTCCGACGGCTCGCAACGTTAACGCGATCGCCGATGAAGAAGTCAGTGAGGGATGGCAACACATGAACAGCAGCACGAGCGTGTCGTCTTCCTGTGGCGGCGTGTCGAGAGATGGTTCAAACGTAGTTTCCGCAGCCTGGACCAGTTCGCTCTCGCGCACGCGTCGTGCGGAATCGCTCCGAATCTGATCGGTCATGCGGCGAAAGGCGACCTGCGTGAGCCACGCGCGCGGATTGTTTGGGATACCTTCGCGCGGCCACTGGAGCGCAGCGGCCAGCGACGCCTCTTGAACCGCATCTTCAGCGGCGGCGAAATCGCGAAACCGACGGACCACCGCGCCGAGTACTTGCGGCGTCAACTCGCGAAGTAGGTGTTCAATCGGTAACATGTTTGGCGGCGCCTTCGGCGCGGAAGAGTTTTTGGTCCAGGGATCCCTGCAATTTCTGTCGGCCTTTCAGGCCTTTTTATTTGGTTTGGAGATCCCAGGGGCGGCCGCTTCGCGCTCGCCCCTGGCTACCTTCTTTCCGCGCCTTCGGCGCCGAAAACCAAGTCTTGCGACGTTATGACAAGAGACGAGTTCCACGTGCTCGGAATCATGCGGTGGCAGCCGGATGAGACTTCGCTCGCGAACGACGTTGCACGCCTTGGCGATCTGCTTCACGAATGCGTTCACGACGGCGCCGCTGTTAATTTCATTCTCCCGTTCTCACGCGAAGACGCCGCGGCTTTTTGGCGAGACAGAATCTTCCCGACCGTTAAAGCCGGAACGTGCCGAGTGCTGTTAGCCTATCGCGACCGCGAACTAGTCGGCACCGTGCAAATCGATCTCGCCACACCGCCGAACCAGCCGCACCGAGGCGAGATCAAAAAGCTCCTGGTCCATCCGTCAGCTCGTCGCGGCGGCATTGCGCGTGAGCTCATGTTGGCTATCGAAGACGAGGCCCGGCTCGCAGGTCGCACGTTGCTCACCCTCGATACCGCGAGTCCCGCTGCCGAGCGACTCTATGCGTCGCTCGGCTACGTCCGCGTCGGCGTCATACCGCGATTTTCGTTGCGGCCTGATTCACGCGAGCTCGAAGGCACTACCGTGATGTACAAAGAACTAACGCCCTAATCGCCGCAACCATCAGGGGGACCGCTCATTACTTCCCGCACTTCGATCGGCATTGTGTCCGGCGTGCCGTCCGGCGCCGGGGCCAACGACGCACGCGCTGCGATCTTGTACGCCTCGTCCGCATTCTCGACGTCAATTATCCAGTAACCGGCAAGAAACTCTTTCGACTCGGGAAACACGCCATCAGTTATCGGCTCTCCATTTCTTCCGCCGCGCACAATCTTCGCCTGGTCGGGAAACGCCAGGCCCGCAGTACCAACCAGCACGCCCGACTCCTTCAACTCTTTGTTGAAATTGCGCATAAATGCGATGTTTTTCTCGAGAACTTCCTTCGGCCATTTCGAATACCACTCAAACACCTCTTTCGTCGCGCTCATCAGCAGCATGTATTTCATGTTTCGTCGCTCCTTCTAGATTTTCGTACCCATCAACGGGTCTCACTGTGTAGTCGGATCAGATCGGAAGTTCTCGACACGACTTGGAACCTTTTTATTCGTTGTGTCATCAAAGTTTGACCCAGACGGTCGTTAGTGGCAATGACTCAATCCGGCAAGGTATAGTCGTAACAGATATGTTCTCGCGCGTTTTCCTCTGTCTACTACTCTTCGCAGCCACCGCTTACTCGCAGCCGGTATATCCACCGCCGCCGAAGATCGATCCGCCTGACGTGGTAATCGCGGCCTCAGCGGACGGACACACTCTCGCGATCGCTCGCAGCAGCGGCGGTTCGGCAAAGCGTTACGGCCGCATCGAGCTTTGGAACACACAAAGCGGTGAGTTGCAACGAACTATCACAGGTTTCGATGGACCGATCTGGTCGATGGCGTTTTCGAAAGATGGAAAGTCAGTGCTGACTGTCAGCACCGAGTATCGCAACGAAAAAATTCAGAATTCCGTCAGAAGGCGTGATGACATTGTAACCGCCGAACTCAAATGGTGGGACACGGAGTCTGGTGAATTCGTGAAGAGACTGCCGCTTGGCGAGGAAGGTGTCTCAAGCGTCGAGGCAAGCTGGGCGCCGTTCGGTGATGTACTCGCGCTTGTCGAGCGCTATTCGCGTCGCCAACTCGCGCCGATGGAAACTCCAGGCGGTTTTGGTCCGCAGAGAATTGTTTCGGGTTGGATCTATGTTGAGGATCTGTACTTAAGACTGCTCGATGCAGAGTCAGGCGAACGTCGAGTGAAGGTCGAAAGTGGTGACCAGACGTATCACGGTCAACTCAGTTATCTGGCTCGAATGGGACATCCCGTGTTTTCTTCCGATGGAAAACGGCTCGCCGCCGTGTCAGGCGGCGACGTACATGTGTGGAACGTCGATACGGGCAAGAAACTTCGCACGATAGGAAAGCTCGATGGAGCTCCGCGTGCAATCGCATTTTCTCCGGACAGCCGATTGATCGCGGTTGCCGCGGTCAAGTCAAGATGGCCCATAGCCGAGAGTGAAATCACCGTGCGTGAGGTATCGACGGGCAAAGTAGTTCACAGATTGAAGGGGAAGAACGATTCCGTATCGTGTTTGCGGTTCATTGCTGAAGGCCGTGCATTGCTGATAGGTAGTTTGCAACATAACGCTGAACTCGAGATAGGTACGGTCAAGGTTTGGGATCTGCGCGAGAATCGTTTAGGTAACTACGATGTTTACGAGGGCAAGGCGGTTTCGACAATAATACATCTTCCGGAAGAGCACGCAGTTATCTTGCAGTCCGGAACAGTTGTTGAGCTGAGGGATGTAAGGACATGGAACGTCCTCCATACCTTTGAGCCTACGGCAGAGGATGAAAGTGAGAAGACTCGCCGCAGTCGTTTTGTTTTGTCCGCGAGTAGCGCTGAGGCAGTGGGATTTTCGAGGGACGGCACGATAGTCTCCGCAGAGTTACCGGGTGAGGGAATTAGATCGTGGGACTCTCGCACTGGCGGTGTGAAGAACCGAATTGCACGACAACAGGCTCCTGACGAAGTTAGTGCGGCGTCGTCGAATGGAGAGTTCATTGCTGAAGCGACTGCGAAAGAAGTGCGACTTGTAGACCTGGTTAGCGGCGCTCACAAGGTCCTTCCACTACAAATCACTAATCGCATTTCAGCGATGGCGCTTTCGCGCGATAGCCGGAGTCTGGTAACTGCCGACGATGTTGGCGACATCCGCATCTGGGACCTAACCTCCGCTCACGTCAAAAAGAGTTTTGAAACGGGCCAGGAGATCACTGCTCTCGCGATCGATCCGTCAGGTCAACTGTTCGCGGCCGCACGCGCTGATCGTTCGATCGGATTGTGGAACGTGGCGACCGGGCCGTTGCAGGTTGAGTTGAAAAAACATACGGATGTCATTAACGCTCTCGCCTTCTCATCCGACGGTAAAACCCTTGCCAGCGGCGGCGACGATCGCACCGCAATCCTCTGGGACGTTGATTCTGGGAAGGTAAAGCGAACGTTGAAAGGCCACGACCTAACGGTCACTTCACTTAGCTTTTCACCCGATGGAGTCCTGCTGGCGAGTGCAAGCGGTAACGCGTCCGTGGTCCTGTGGAACGTCCCAACCGGCAAGATCGAACGCATTTTGCGGTGAGAGACACAAATCAATCTGTGTTTTTCTGTGCAATCTGTGGCCCGTAGTTACTACTGCCCAAACAGACTCCGATCAACGAACCGCAGGTCGTTCGGATCGTAATACTTCTCCACCCACTGATCGGTCGTCGATAGAAACCAACCGGCCTCTACGGCTTGTTGCTGCTTCGAAGCTTCCTTAACCTTCTCAGGTGCTTTCTTTGCTTTCGTTGAACTGCGGTCCAGGAAGTCGAAGTGGTCCACCAGCGCCAAGGCTTCGAGCGCAAACACAGTCGCGATGTCGACGTCGTGAATCGCGATCAAGTTGTCGCCGTTCACTTGTTCACCAGCCAACGCGAGGTTTGAGGAGCCGCCGTAGACGACCGGATTCTTGCCGTTAAACCCGCATACGATGAACTTGTGATGCACCTGATGTCCGAGACCCACGCCCGGTACTTGATCGAATGGTGGCGGTAGTCTCGTCGCTGTCGGTTTGCCCGACACAAGCGCGCCCGTTTTCTTTCGCGGTGTAAACAAAGATGCCGCCCGGTGTGTCTGAAATGCCGTAGGTGAATATCTTGTCATCCTTGTGTAGTTCCTTCAGCGCCGGCAACACTGGTCCAGTACCTTTGTCGAGACCCATCACCGCAAACAGGATGCTGCCATTCTTCGTTTTCTTTTCCTGCTTCATGCGAGTAACGATACCGTCGAGATTCTTCTGCGCTTCCGCTTCCGGATGAGGTGAGAAGGTTATCTCCGTTTCCGGCACGCCGTCTCCTGAAAAGGAGAACGTCTGTTTGGCGTCGTCACTTTTCGCGAACTTCGATTTGTTCACGTCGGTGTCCCACACAAACTCAAAGATCTTCGCGTACCTGTCAGCAACCTCTGCGTTGTTGCAGACAATGACGTGATTAGAGTTGACATAGAGTCCGGTAACAGAAAAATTGGTCGAGCCCGTCAGAACTTTCTGCGCGCCTTTACTGTTCGACACAATAAAGATCTTGTCATGCGCAAACCTGCCAAACTTTCCGCGTTTGATCTCCGCTTTACCCTTCGCTGCCTTCTCAAAGAGTTTTTGAAACTTGTCTTCCGGCTTCGGGTCCTCGGCGTCGTGATGCAACGGCGCATTGTCGAGAATCATCCGCATGCGGCCTTGCTTTGCGAGTTTGAGAAAGATGTTGAGCAGGTCGGGTTCGTTTAAGTCGTAAGCAAAAACATCGAGCCGGAGCTTCTTGTTTTTAAGAACCTCATTCGCAATTTCAAAAATGAGATCGCGAGCAGTGAAACCGAGCCATTCATACTCTTCGGCAAACGTGTATTCCTTGCCTTCGTTGTCCTTGCCCGACACCTCGGACGTATCGAACAGCAGTTCCTTGTTCTTTGGTCTAAAGATAGCTTTGCGTCCGAAGTGATGGACGAACGCGGCGTGACCGTGTATTTGTATGGTTCGGTTGTTCAAAAATGTTTCGCGAGGTGCAGATCAGGATTTTCAATTGCATTTTGACACAACTGCTCGCCAGCGCCCACCTCTAAATACGAAACTTCAAGCGATTACGGCACTTCGGAATGAGGCACGCATCTTGTCTTACAACTCCTCTCTATCTCCGCCTGGGTGTCGTCTCTAAGGAAAAAGAAAATGAAACTGCCCGTATTGTTTGCCATTTGCCTTTTCCTGGTTACCGCATCACGCGCGAATGCTCAAGAAACAATTCCAAGGTTGACCAATGAAGACATCGTAAAGATGGTCCAGGCGGGGGTGTCTACCGATCAAATAGTGGCGACGATCAAGAAATCTAAGACCGACTTTGATACCTCGCCATCCGCATTAGCTGTTCTGCCCAAAAGAGGTGTTCCCAACGAAATTCTCCTGGCAATGTTAGACAGCGATCCGCTTGGATCAAACACGCATCGTACCCGTAAAACGGAAATAAGCGCGTCAGGTTTTCAGCAGCTTCAGACGTCGGTAGTGACTGTTTGGAGTGAGTTCGGTAGCGGCACAGGTTTCATTATTGATGAAGAGGGTCTCGTTCTTACGAGCCAACATGTCGTTGGGCCGTCAGAATATATTGGTGTCCAGTTCGACGCGAAGCGCAAGATACCGGCGAAGCTGCTGGCCTCGGATAGAGATGCGGACGTCGCTATTCTCTGGATTAACCTGGCGATGATTCCCGACGCCAGCGTGGCGCCATTGGCAACTCGTCAGCGGGATGAGCCTTCCGTCGTAGAAGGCGAACGAGTTGTAACGATAGGGAATCCGTTGCAGGAGCGAAGGACCTTTACAACCGGGATCGCACGCAAGGTGGACAAGCAGTCGATTAGTTTGGATATCAACTTCAATCAAGGTGACTCTGGTGGTCCCCTCTTTAATTCTGCCGGAGAAGCGGTCGGGATGACGACGTTTCTGCGTCCGGACATTTCTGGATCGGGAGTCTACGGAGTTCTTCGTATCGAGCAGACTATTCCGTTAATACAATACGCGCGAAAGATGATGAGACGGACGAGGGTTCCGCCGGCGAGGTTTTTACCGGTCGATCCCACCGAGCCATTCCCGCTCGATGCAATAAAGACGGTTGCGACAGCTAAGAACTTTGACATGCCACGTTACTCGTTTGACGTTGGCGAGTTCAGCGTGCTTTTAATGACGCCCACTGTTCGTTATCGGCTCGCAACGGTAGCGCAGCGGGACATCACGCCTTTTGACGAGTTAAGTAATCTGGCCGAATACGTGAGCGCACACAGATCGGTTCTTTTCATTTACGCTGCGCCGCGATCTGGATCGAAGACCGAGTTCGACGAAATGCGTTTGTTCTGCGGCGATCGAGAGGTAGAACCGATCCAGCCCGCGCAGGTCGCAACGGGCGGAATCTATGCGTACTCACCCAAGTCCGTGTCTGCGGACTGCGGAAAAGTGAAGTTAGAGATCTATTCCACAGAGAATTCGTCCAAGGTGCAAACGAGGGAACTCGATCGCAAGCTGATCGCACGTGTCGATGAGGATTTCTCGCCGTACTATCAAAAATACGGTAACCCACCCGTCGCGTTGCTCGAGACGCGTCCTCAAAGCGTCAGCAAATTTAAGAGCGAAAAGCCTTATAAGTGGAAGTGGTGGGACATGTCGAAGTACCCGAAGTAGTTAACTAGTTTTACGAAGTGAACTTACTTGGGTGGCGTGTGTTTCAGTATCCAATCGGACATGGTCTTCAAAGCGATCGGTGAAATCGTCTCTTCGATCGTGCCGTACTCTGTAATCAGCCCGGTTCGACTGGTTTGAAAGAGATGGTTAAGCTGCGGCAATAGAACCACTGAATGGTCTTTGTTGCCGCCTTCCTTCAGAGCTGCGGTAATCGCATCGAGATTCGCCTTGGGTGCAACCTGTAGATCCCGTTCACCGGTGATTGCCAGCACCGGAATCTGCACCTTTCGCAGCGTCGGGCGTGGATCGAATCTCAGGAAGAAACGAAACCAGTTCGACAGGTAAAACTGTTGGAGTTGGGTGTCGATCAATTTAAGCATCGGATCCATCCCTTTCCTCTGCGCGTCTGTCATCGCAGCCGTTTGAGCAGCGACTGTGTCGCGGATTCGCTTTTCAGCAGTGACGCTGTCGTCCTTTCCCTTCAGGATCGCAAATATTTCCCGGAACAGGTCACGCGTTAGTTTTCTTCCTTCCTCGCCTGTTCCCTGCGCCTGCAACAGTAGATCAGTTTGAAGTTCGATAACTTCGTCACCGGGCAATCCGGTTCCGGCCATCAGCACAATGAACGAAACATCTTTAGATCTGATCGCTGCCATCGGAGCGATGATGCCGCCTTCGCTGTGTCCGATGAGTCCGATTTTTCCGGGATGGATCTCCTTGCGGTTCTTGAGGAACTCGACGCCTGCGAGCACGTCACCCGCATAGTTTTCAGTGGTGGCAGTTGCCGAACCAAGACCAGATCCACCCATGCCGCGGTCATCCACACGTAATACAGCGATCCCGAGTCGCGTCAGGTGGTCGGCCAAAACCATGAAGGGACGGTGACCGGCGATGGTCTCATTTCTATCCTGTGCTCCGGAACCAGTAATGAGGACAACGGCGGGAAAAGGTCCTGGGCCCTTTGGCAATGTTAACGTTCCCGCCAGTTTTACTGCGTCCACCTTGTTCTCATAACTGACCTCTTCGTCTACGTAAGGATATGGTTTCTGCGGATCTTGCGGGCGACTCAGCGTGGGGACCTTATCCGTTTTCTTGAACGTGACTGGGTACGTGGCCGGCCCTTGCTTCAATTGGCCTGATATTTCTGTACCGTCAGCGCTTAACGTGCCTTCGTA
>DASZDV010000424.1:0-4565 GCA_035941575.1 Pyrinomonadaceae bacterium | reverse complement strand
CCGTTGAGCAGTTGCCATGCAGCCTGTCCTTCAGCTTCGCTCAGCGTGACTGATGCGTAGTTGATCAGAACCGCAAATGGAACTTTTGTTTCGCGCAGGTAGCGGAGAAAGGGACTGTTTTCTCTGAAAAACTCTGGAAGGTTGTTGAGGTAGATTACGGGAACGACAAGCTTCGACTGAAAGAGCGGCACGTCGCGTGTGTTTTTGTATTTCGCGATGAATTGATCGATTGGTTCAGCGTTAAATGGATAAAGTGGTCTTTCTTCAGCGGGTTTGTCGTAGAGTGGCCAGAATTCTTTGGCGATGTTCCACGGCATCATAAAGTCGCGACCGCCGACTTTTGGAAGTAACCAGGAAGCGGACAAACGCGGGTTTTGTTGCGGATTGAGTAGTGGCGCTAACGGCTTGCGATCCGTGGCCCAACTGCGCATGTAACGCATGGCCGCGAAGTCCGGTTTTTGACGACCGTTTGGTTTGAAAGCCAAATCGTTCGTCAGCAAAAAACAGTCAACGTGCCGTCGCGCTTGCGCAGCTTTTTCGATCTCTATCGACAAGCGCGCCGCTCCCGTCTTCAAACTCGTCGCAGCGCTGTCCCACGCAAACGCCCAACCCCAGTACATGCTGACTTCGTCATGCGCATCGATGATGTCCTTCTCACCAAATTCATGACGAAACATTTGCGCACCGTTCTGCGTGATGTTCACAGTGAAGTTTTCCGTTTTGTTGGCCCAATCAGCGTAACGGACCCACAGCACGTACCGCCCCTCACGTGGCACTTCAAAATCCTGGTAAAGCGTTGCGCGCGTTTCGTCCGCACTTGCCGCAGCGGAGTTCCATTCACTCTCGCCGCCTTGCGTCCACTCGGCAGACACACCTGGACCATACATGCCCCAGCCCGGAGCTTTCTCGCGTGAAAGATTTAAGTAGGAAGGATTGAGAAGCGGCTCCCCCAGTTTACCCGTGGAGAAGCCGCGCATGTTTTCCGCCTCGTACCAAAGGTGTTCCGGCGTGAGTTTCGTTTGTGCGTTAAGTGTTATGGCCGCAAGGACAAGCCAGAACACAGATAAACTCAGCCTATCCGAGCGCCTCAAGACACTCACCCAACTGCCGCTGACGGCAAGTAAACATCGGCGTGTCGCGAAGCGTGTAAGAACTGGCCTTCGTTTCGCGGAGCTCCTGGACCAGGTCGAGGAAATCCGCCGGGTAATCTGTTTCAAACGCGACGACGAACTCCTGATCGTCGAGACCGAATGAATAGGTTGTGTGAAGTTTGACCGAACGGTACTTCATACCGATGCGAATGTGCTCGTCCATCATCTCCTGCCGCTGTTCGGCGGGCCGCGAATACCATTCACGCGTTTTCACAAACGGATAGACAAACAGGTACTGCGATTTGCCGGGAATGATGTGTAAACGATCTTCGTCGTGCTCGGGGTTGTCTTTGTCGATGTACATCGATCGCTTCGTCATCGAAAGGAAGGACTGCGCCGGTTCGATGTACTTCGCCATTTCAGTCTTGTTCAAGCGCGCAGTCATCTCTTGAATCGGTTCCAGCTCGTAGCCGATACGCCAGATCATGAAGTCGACATTCGTGCGGAGGCCGATTGTCGAATACGAATGGATCAGCAAGGATGAGCGAAACTCGTCGACAGTCCTGATGAACTCTTCCCGGCAGCGCTGCTTCTCGTCGTTCGAGAGTAGCCGCCAATCGGGACGCGCGTGATAAAAGGTGAAGTTCACAAACTGTCGGGGAAGTTTGGCCTTCTCTACTTCCAGTTCCGAGGAAGCGGGTGCGAGACGAAGGGAGCCGCGGGCATTCATTGGGTCCTTATCGCTACTCATGGGTGTTACCTCTGGTTCGGAATAAAGATTGACTTGCTTGACCTGGAAAGATTCCCTGATGCGGAAGTTATTCTGCCGACTCCGGAGTCCGATTGCAACTTATCGGAAGAAAAGTTGCGCATCGACAGTCAAATGAGGTATGAGCCACGGATTACCACAGATGAACACGAGTGAACCTCCAATGAACAAATCGCGCCGTTCGTTTCTTGAGCTTCTGCCGTTTGGGGTTTTGGTAGGTGTAGTTGGCTCGATCAGTGGCGCTGCTTTTCGCTTTCTGCGTCCACGATTATCGGCCGCGCCTGATCAGTGGCTCGACGTCGCGAGTGTTTCAGAACTAAGCGGATCGCAGCCGCTCGCAAAGAAAGTCCTCGCTGAACAAATTTCCGGCTGGGCCATATCCACTGAAGAACATAACGTCTTTGTGTTGCCGGCGAAGAACCAGGTGTTATCGCCGGTTTGTCCTCATGAAGGTTGTGAAGTGATGTGGGAGCAATCGCGGAATCGATTCTCTTGTCCATGTCACGAAAGCTTTTTCGCAGCAGATGGCTCGCGTATCTCAGGACCGGCGCCGCGCGGTCTCGATGCGTTACCGACTCGCGTGCAGGACGGAAAACTACAGGTGCAGTATCGCCTCGACAACGAACAGGAGAGGGCGACACACGCATGAGTCTTCCTGCCGAACCTGTTTCCGACAAACAACCAAATCGACTCGCACTTTGGATGCAAAGCACTGGCGGAGTTGTTGCGGTTTTGATCGTGGTCCAGTTTCTCACGGGCGTGCTGCTCGCGTTTTACTACGTTCCGTCCGTCGATCACGCACACGCCACTGTTTCGTACATTGAGAAGATCGTCTCGTCAGGTTCGTGGTTGCGCGCCTTACATCATTACGGATCGCAGTGGTTAGCACTGTTTGCCTTTCTTCATGTGTTGCGGCTGTTTTGGAGTAAGGCGTATGTCGATCGAAGGATCGGTTGGATTGCGGCCGTGCTGCTGCTGGTGCTCGTAATAGCCGCTGCGGGCACCGGTTATTCACTGCCGTGGGATGCGCGCGCGTTCTTTAGCACACGAGTCGCTGAAGGATTGATGGGTGGGCTTCCGTTTGTGGGACGTCTAGCGCGTTTGTGGCTCCTGGGTGGAACAAGCATCTCGACGATCACGCTCTCGCGGTTCTTTGCGCTTCACGTTTTGGTGACGCCCTTCTTGATTCTCGCTGTCACTCTGTGGGTAATTGTGTGGCGATTTTCTCGCAAGACGTGTTGGTCCAACGTCAGTCGTAACGCGATCGCCGGTGGTTTGGTCTTTGTAGCTCTGGCGCTCTGGTGTTTGAAATATCCGGCTCCGCTTGGTCCTGCCGCGGAAGCGGTGAGTGCTGAGTACCTGCCGCGGCCCGGCGCACAGTTTCTGTGGCTGTATCAATCGCTTAAGTACATACCGGGAGGTCTGGGATCGATCGTTGGTGTCGTTTTTCCGGGAGTCGGGCTCTTAATTCTTGCTTTGTTGCCGTGGCTTAACAGGTCTGCGAAAAGCCGAACACCGTTGTTGGGTCGTGTCGTGCTCGCTGGCTTTGCCTTGTGGATTGTTACCACGACTATCGCAGCTCACTTGAGCGACCGCCGCGATCCGCGCACGCACGAACAACTCGCACGACAAGCAGCACAGGAGTCAGCGTGGCGCAGCGAGCCGTTCATGCCGACATCGCTTCAGTCTTCGCAACTCCGCTCGCAAACTTCGAGTGCGGGCGGCGCTCCAGTGCTATATCTGAAGTTTTGCGCCGATTGTCATGGCGCACACGGTGAAGGCGCGCAACGCGGCACGCTCAAGTTTCCACCGTTGCTCGATGTAGGCGCGAAGCCACGACGTACGCCCGAGGACATTGTGGACCTTCTCAAAAATCCACCTGCGTATGGTCTGCAACCGCCGATGAGATCCTTTGCCGATAAGTTGACGGACGAGCAGATGCGAGAGATTGCGGCGTGGGTCGTCACACTGAAGAAATGATGCTTTGTGCTTTGCTGTTTAGACTTTGTATACTCGCTGCCCCCTAATCACATCCTTTGGACCGGAGAACATGACGCATGAAACTCATTGTGCTTGCTCTAACCTGTGTTGCCTTCGCGCTAGTCGTATCTGCCTGCACTGAAACAGCAACACCAACTAACACTTCAACGCCGCGTGCCGCGGCCTCGCCGGCTGCGGCCTCGCCCGCAGCGGCTGTCGATCCGCTTGCGAGTGCGCGCGCTAACTTCACCAAGAATTGCGAACCCTGTCATGGTCCAACCGGCGAAGGCGGACTGGCTAAAGTCGACAACAAGCAGATCAAGGTGCCGTCATTGCACTCCGAACACGCGAAGAAACACACGGATGAAAAGTTGACAAAAATGATCACAAATGGCGAGGAAGAGATGCCCGCGTTCAAGGACAAACTGAAGCCGGAAGAGATCGCCGACCTGGTGAGGTTTGTACGCAAGGAGTTTCAGGGGAAATAAGCTTTGAACTTAGAGGGGGCGGGTGGGCTTGAACTTTGATCTTTGTGCTTTTTGCAGGTGATCAATTACCATTCCCGCGTGCATCCGTAGCTCAGTTGGATAGAGCGTTTGACTTCGAATCAAAAGGTCGCAGGTTCGAGCCCTGCTGGGTGCACCAAAAAATCGTAGTGTACACACAGAAGTAAACACCTAACGTTCCCTAAAAGGGGTGGTTAGATTGAGTGGATGGGGTAATTT
>DASZDV010000423.1:0-3996 GCA_035941575.1 Pyrinomonadaceae bacterium | reverse complement strand
CCGACAATGTAGTTCCGCAGCGGTTGCAGAAACGTGCGGAGATATCTTTCTGCGCAACACCGCACGCGGGACAATTGCGTCCGACTTTCAAGTTTGCGCCGCATGAAGAACAGAAATCAGAACCGGCAACATTCGCCGCGCCGCAGGTGCCGCAACGTCCAGGTAAGGGCGGTACGTAGCCGCCCGCTTTGCGCGCAATGTGATCTTCGATTATCTTCCACGCGTCTTCTGTAAGTTTGTATTGCCAGTATGCGCCGAGCGCCGCCAACGCCAATAGCGGGGCGAAGACGATCGCGCCGACGGCAGCGACTGCGGCTTTGTCAAACCACTTCTGCATACCAATCTCAACACGCGTCCCGCCGGGCTCAGGCGTGATCTTGATCGTTAACGCAGAAGACAGACCCGTAAGGTCGCGAAGCGTGTTGGACTTCCGCGCCTGGACGATACTGGTCGTCGAAACCTGGAACGTCTGCACTTCATATTCGCTGTCAAAAAGAGTTCGCAGTTCTGTAGTTAATTGGGGAACATCTGTTTCTACGTTCGGATAGTATCGACTGTCCATTAATCAGCTTCCTTTCCATGCAGACTCGGTCGCATTGTACTATGAGAACCTTTCTAATCGTCCTGCTTCAGTTACTTCTGCTTACGCCTGTTGCACTGCCGCAGGTTCCATCGGATTCACGCGTCATTGACGGGTTCACTGCTGAACGCGCGCTGGCTCAGCGTCGCTGGGAAGAACAGTTTCGAGCTATCCCAGCGCCGCAATCTGCGCGCGAACACTTGCGCCGGTTGACACTCGAGCCGCACATCGCGGGTACGAAAGAAGACTACGATACCGCTGTTTACGTCCGCGATCAGTTGCGCAGTTACGGTTTGAATGCGGATCTCCGAGAGTACAAGGTGTGGCTTAACTATCCGAACACGCCGAGCGTGCTCGAGTTGATCACGAAGCGGCGAGAAAAACTGAACATCAACGAGGCGGTGGTCTCGAACGACCCCACTTCATCAAATCCGAAGATCTCTCCGCTGTTCAATGGCTACAGCGCGAGCGGCGACGTCACGGCGCCGGTCGTGTATGCGAACTATGGTCTACCCGGCGATTACGAGGAATTGCAAAAGGTGGGCGTCGACGTCAAAGGAAAGATCGTAATCGTTCGTTATGGCAACTCCTTTCGCGGCGTGAAAGCAAAGGTTGCACAGGACCGCGGCGCGATTGGTTGCATCATTTACTCCGATCCAGCTGACGACGGTTACATGCAGGGCGATGTTTATCCGAAAGGACCATGGCGGCCGGTTGCATCAGGTCAACGAGGGTCGGTGCAGTACTTGTTTGACTATCCCGGCGATCCACTCACGCCGGGCAGACCCGCGATTGAAGGCGTGCCGCGTTTACGACCGGAAGAGGCGACAGATCTTACGCGTATTCCAGTTCAGCCGATCTCGTATGACGTTGCCAAGTCGATCATCGCGCCGTTGAAAGGGCCCGTCAGGCCGCGCGGTTTTCAAGGCGGTTTGCCGTTCGCGTATCACGTCGGTGGCACAGACGACGTGAAGCTGCGGTTGAAGACGGATATGGATTACAAGCTCCGGACCATCTGGAATGTAGTGTCGCGGATTGAAGGAACGGATCAGCCGGACCGCTGGATCGTGTTGGGTAATCATCGCGACGCGTGGGTCTTCGGCGCTGTCGATCCTAATAGCGGTACGTCCGCGATGCTCGAAGTGGGCCGCGGCTTGGGCCAATTGCTGAAACAGGGTTGGAAACCACGACGCGCGATTGTGTTGTGCAGTTGGGACGCCGAGGAGTATGGCCTGATCGGATCGACAGAATGGGTGGAAGAGTTTGCCGGTGAACTGAAGGAGAAAGCAGTTGCCTATTTGAACCTTGACGCGGCAGTTTCCGGTCCGCACTTCGGCGCGCAGACAGTGCCTTCGTTGTGGAAACTCATGCGTGCTGTGACGCGAGACGTGAAAGATCCGAAGACAGGCAAGACTGTTTATCAGGAATGGCAGGATTATGCGCGCGAACAGCGTTCGGAAGAGGAGCGGAACACGCCCGGTGAAGCCCGCATTGGACCACTTGGTTCCGGTTCAGATTACACGCCGTTCTTGCAACATCTCGGGATTGCGTCGACGGATATGAGTTTTGGCGGCGATTACGGCGTGTACCACTCTGCTTACGACTCGTTTTACTGGATGGATCGCTTTGGCGATCCGGGATTCTTCTATCACGTAGCTGCCGCGCAGGTCTGGGGTACGCTGGCTTTGCGGCTTGCGGATGCCGATGGGCTGTCGTTTGACTACACGGATTATGCGAACGAGATTCGAGAGTTTTTCCGCGACGCAGTGAAGGTCGCCGCACGGCGCAATCTCGCCGGAACGTTTGATGAGAAGGCGATGAATGACGCAATCGATGATTTTGCGAAAGAGGCTGAGCGGATCGAGAAGGCGCGTCAGGATGCGATCAAGGGAAATGATCGTGCGAAACTGGCTCGAATTAACGATGCGTTGATGAATGCAGAGCGACAGTTTATCGATCCGAGAGGTTTGCGGGGTCGTGCGTGGTACAAGCACCAGATTTACGCGCCGGGTATTTACACGGGTTACGCCGCGCAGCCGTTAACGGATTTTCGGCAGGCGCTTGATGATCGTAGTGGTCCAAACGCGAAGGAAGGGTTGGACAGGATCGTCGCGGCCGTGAAGCGCGCTACCGCCACGCTAAGAGCGGGAAGAGATTAAGAGCAGAAAACAGTACGACCTGGGTCCACGAGCGCCAATCCCTGTTTTCATTTGTTGCCCTTGGCCTTGGTCTTCTTTTCCTTCTCGACTTCAGGTGGGAGCTTTGTGACGGCTTCGAGGATCGATTGCGCATCTTCGTTAAGTAATTCGAAGCTGGCGATCTCGGCGTCGCTCTTCGCCTCAACGCGCAGTGGCTTGAGTTGCTCCATAATCGTGTTTACCGACTGAGCAAGCTTGCGCAGCGCCTTTGCGATTAACGGATTGCGTTCGTCGCGCGCGCTCACGTCGTCGATGTTTGTAATTGCCTCGTCCAAAATGCGGGCAATATCAAACACTAACTCGGCGCGCGAACCCGTAGGAAGTTCTCCCCAACGTTCCGCATCCTTCTTCAACTGCTTCGCATTGGCAGCAGCACCACCGTTCAGCACCATCACTCGGCGATCGGCGGCCTTGATGAAGACTTCGATTCGCTTGTCGAGTACCTGAGCTTCCTTCACGAGATCGACTTCCTGCGGCGTGAGATGATCGCGTGACTGTGCCTTTGCAGCTTGTGTGAAAGAGATTGGACCAAGAAGCAGAACAATAAACAGGATACGAGTGATCATGGCTGGTTACTCTTGGGGGTCGGAGTTTCCTTCGGTTTTTCTTCGGGTTTTTCAGCAGTCTTCTGCGGCTCGCGTACGACGGTATGGCCGTAGAAAGAGTTGAGCGCTTCGGTTCGTGCGGCGCGCGCGAAATCCTCGACTTTCTTGATCCACACAGCAAACTCGAGCGGCGTAAGACGGCGCATTGCAGTCAAACGTGGACCATCAACGCGAAGTCCCATTTCGAGTTTTTTATAAAGGTCACGCGCCTTGTCACTATCTCTCTTCAATAAACTTAGGGCTTCCAGCACGTTCTCAACCAGTGCGTGATACATGCCGACCTCAGCAGAGGCGGCGTCGTAGCTCGCTTGGGTGGTGAGTTGTTCTGCACGAGTCAAATGCGCGCTGGCCAGTTCCATCGTGAGTCGAAGCCGCTGTTTGATGTCTTTGCTTTGATCGAGTTGCTGCCGCTCTTCTTTACTGATCAGTTTGAGCGGCGGCGGCGCAGTCAGGGGCGTCGGCTGTGGTTGCGGGTTCTGCGCCAGTGCCGAAGGCGCGCAGACAAACGCCAGCACGAAAACCGTTGCCGCAAATAGAAACGCGCGTTGTGGTTGTAAAGACATGACGCGATGCGCTTCAGGGTTTTTTCTTCGCGCCCTGACCTAACTGAATC
>DASZDV010000422.1:0-2219 GCA_035941575.1 Pyrinomonadaceae bacterium | reverse complement strand
TGCATCGCCAAGCGACGGAATCGTGATGTCGAGATATGGCTCCGCGGAGAACTCGCCATACTTCGACGCATCGAAGGCGCGTTCGAGATAATCGATCTCATGACCGATGTGAATGCGCCCGCCGAGTTTTGACTTCGGATCGTTGCAGTTCACGCCGCGAAACGCCGGCAGGCTCGAAAGCGCAAGATTAATTTTCGCGGCTGTCCCCGGCGCACGGTAGTTGCGCATCTTCGACAGGAAATTCGGGTCGAGATCGATCGGATCCACAAAGTTAAGAAACGTCGAACGTGGATCAGCGTTTGAAACCACGGCACGCGATTCGATCTCTTCGCCACTCCGAAGTATCACTTTCGGGGCGTCGCCTTCCGCTCCAGCAACAGATGAAACATCCGCACCTGTCCGTATCTCGGCGCCCGACGCTTTCGCGGCCTCAGCCAACGCCTGCGACAGCGCGCCCATGCCGCCTTTGGGGTACGACGACGAACCGATCGCGCTGCCGTCCATTGCAGCCTGCCATAACAATCCCAGACTCGTTCCCGCTGACCATGGACCAGCAAACGAGCCGTAGATCCCGCGCGCGGCCACAACGGCGCGCAACAACTCCGTTTCAAACCATTCAGCAACGAGGTCCGCGACAGCCATCGGTCCCCAACGCAACAACCGGTACTCGTCTTTCTTTCCCAGCCCGCGAAACGCGAGTCCGACTTTACCGAGATGCCACAAGTCCGCCGTCGTCGGTTGCTCGATCGACGGCGGCGTCATTGAAATCAGCGGCGCCAACACTCGTCCGATGCGCGAGAAACTGTCAACGAATTCCGGATAACTTTTCGCGTCCTTGCCGGAGAACTTCTCGATCTCGCTCACTGTTCGCGCGACATCGTTATATATGCAAACGGAGCGTCCATCCCTTCCCAATGCAAGCACACGCGCTTGCGGGACAATCATCTCCAACCCGAAACGCGAGAGGTTCAGGTCCTCAGCAACTTCAGCGGAAAACGGTCCAACGGCGTGGTCCAAAGCGGACACACGAAAACCGGGATGGATTTCTTCAGTGATAGCACCACCACCGACAACCTCGCGCCGTTCGAGCACGAGGGTCTTCAGGCCGTTCTTCGCGAGATAGCACGCGGCGACGAGACCGTTGTGACCACCACCGATGATTGTCACGTCGTACATATGTTATTGTCGATTTCCGATTGCCAATTGTCGATTTGTTAGTCCTTCAATAGTTGTGGCACCGCGATAGCGTTTCAAATCGGCAATCGGCAATTGGCAATCGAAAATGCTAAACGCCGTCCTTCAACAGTTGTAGCGCCGCGTTGCGCCCGGGCGCGCCCATGATTCCGCCGCCGGGATGCGTCGCCGATCCGCACATGTAAAGGTTCTTGATCGGCGTTCGATACTGCGCCCAACCTGGCGCCGGCCGTAGAAAGAAGAGCTGTTCAAGCGTCAGTTCGCCTTGAAAGATGTTGCCTTCAGACAAACCAAACTCACGCTCGAGATCCAACGGCGTCAACACCTGTCGATCGCGAATCAGCTCCCTGATGTTTGGCGCATGCTCGGCGATCGTATCGATCACGGTGTCGCCAAACTCGTCGCGCTTCTCGTCCCAATTGCCTTCTTTCAAGTTGTAAGGCGCGTATTGCACGAAACACGACATCACATGTTTACCCGGCGGCGCGACGGACGGATCCGTCAAACTCGGAATCACCATGTCGATATACGGCCGCCGCGAGAAACGTCCATACTTCGCTTCGTCATACGCGCGTTCCATGTACTCAACACTCGGCGAGATCGAAATCGCGCCGCGCAAATGCGAGCCTGGTCCAGGAAGCGATTTGAAGTCCGGCAAACCATCGAGCGCGAGGTTCACTTTTCCAGACGAACCGCGATACTTGTAACGCTTAAGGTCGGTACAAAAATCGTCAGGCAAATGTTCTTCACCGACCATCTTCATAAAGGTCAATCGCGGATCCACACTCGACGAAACAACTTCCGCCTGAATCTCGTCGCCGTTTTGCAGCACCACGCCTGTCGCGCGCCCATTCTTCAACTGGATCTTCTCGATGCCTGCTTCGGTGCGTATCTCCACACCAGCCTCACGTGCTGCATCGCCAATCGCATTCGAGATCGCGCCAGTCCCGCCACGAGCAAATCCCCACGAACGAAACGCGCCGTCAATCTCGCCCATGTAATGATGCAGCAGCACGTAAGCAGTT
>DASZDV010000421.1:0-1757 GCA_035941575.1 Pyrinomonadaceae bacterium | reverse complement strand
AAGCTGGTGGGCGTGTCGCTTGTCGCTTTGACGCAGCTTGCGATTTGGGGCACGGCGTTTAGTGTCTTCGCGTTGTATGGCGTCAACTTACTCGCATCGAGAGGACTGAAAGCGAGCATACCGAGCGTTCCGTTCACACATTACGTTTACTTCGGCCTGTTTTTCCTCCTGGGTTATTTCATCTACGCCACCATCTACGCGCTCGTCGGTTCGATGGTCACGACCACTCAGGAAGGTGGCCAGTTGGCGATGCCGATAATTCTGATTCTCGTAGTGAGCTTCTATCTGTTTCTGCCGGTGAGCCGCAGTCCGGATTCTTCGTTCTCGTTTTGGGTGTCGATGATCCCGTTTTCCGCGCCGGTTGCGATGCTGGTACGAATCGTGACTCGGACACCTCCGTTCTGGCAGATCGCGCTGTCGTTACTGATCGGGTTCGGCACAGTGCTGTCGATCATGTGGGTCGCGGCGCGAATCTATCGCGTTGGAATGCTGATGTACGGCAAGCGCGCTTCGATTCCCGAAGCGTTGCGCTGGGCAAGGCAGCCGTAGGGCCACAGATTTACACGGATGTCCACAGATCGAGCTTGAGTAAAGTGTGGAGTAGCACGTTCGCGCCGTTGGCGATGTCGGCCGGGTGAGAGAACTCGCGTGGTGAGTGGCTGATGCCGCCGACGCTGGGAACGAAGATCATTCCGACTGGTCCAAGGCGCGCCATGTCCTGTGCGTCGTGGCCGGCACCGGAAGGCATTGGTTTCGTTGATAACCCAAGCTCGCGTGCTGCGTCTGAGATCAACGAACGAATGCGTGTGTCGGTCGGCGCAGGAATGTTGACGTTGATTTCTTTGAAATCGAACTTCGTTTTGCTGGCGGCGGCGATCTGTTGAGCCTCAGCGTGGATCTTCTCGTAGAGCATATTGATCTTCGCCGCGTCGAGATCACGAAGTTCCAAACTCAGCACTACCTTGCCGGGAATCACATTCGGCGCGCCGGGCAGCGCATTGATGCGTCCGACTGTTCCCACTTGTCGCCCCGGCACACTCGTCACGATCCTGTTCACAGCTTGAATAAACTTGGCCGCCGCCAGCAGCGCGTCCTGGCGATTGTTCATCGCGGTCGTGCCCGCGTGATTGGCAAAACCTTCGATAGTGACGTCCCACCAGTTGATCCCGACGATGCCTTCAACGACCCCGATGTTGATCTTCTCAGTGTCGAGTGTGTTGCCCTGTTCGATGTGCAACTCGAGATAGGCGGCAATGTCGCCTTTGTTGCGACGAACCTCCTTCAGCTTGCTCGGGTCGCCGCCGATAAACTTGATTCCGTCGCGAATCGTCTTGCCGCTACGACTCACCAGATCGAGTTCTCGTTCAGTCAACTCACCATCCATCGCGCGACTGCCAATTAGTCCGCCTTCTTCGTTTTGAAAGATGACAACTTCCAGCGGATGTCGCAGCGTCATGTTCTTCTCGGCGAGTGTTTGAGCAACTTCGATCGCGCCCATCGAGCCGACGACGCCGTCGTAATTTCCGCCTTCAGGCACGGAGTCGATGTGCGAGCCTATGAGCAACGGTTTGAGATTGTTGTCGCTGCCCGGTCGTTTGCCGATCAGATTTCCGGCCGCGTCCACGGTGACGTCCAAACGAGCAGACTTTAATAGCCCAAGAACGTATTCACGCCCTTGCTTATCAGCGTCGCTATAGGCCACGCGGCTCACACCGCCTTGCGGATTCTTGCCAAACTCAGCAAGGCCGAGGATGTGT
>DASZDV010000420.1:0-4671 GCA_035941575.1 Pyrinomonadaceae bacterium | reverse complement strand
CGGCTTCTTCCAAACAGGCATACTCGGCACGCCCCCCGACGCCGTTTCAATCTCACAGCGTTTCGATCTCGTGATTGGCTCAGGCCGCAAAGGTCAGACGTATCTTTACTGGGGTGAAAACGATCAACTCTTTCAATTGCCGGTCTCTTACTGGACCGCGTTAGGCAGTTGGGTAAACAGCCCGGGTTACGGCGATCGATCGCTGGACTTCAGCCGGCCCGTATTGCCGCGCTGTCTCGAATGCCACGGATCGTTTTTCCAACCCGTGACCGCCGCGACTGTGGTGAATCGCTATCAACGGGAAGGTTACGTGCTCGGCGTCTCGTGCGAAAGGTGTCATGGACCAGGCGCGGAGCACATCGCACGCAACAGCGTCGCGAATGCTAAACCTTCGGATCAGGCGATCGTGAATCCGGCAAAACTGTCACGCGAGCGGCAGATGGATCTGTGCGGTCTCTGTCATGGCGGCGTCGGACTTGCAAAAACTCCGCCCTTCTCGTTCGTCGTGGGGAACGTGCTCGAAGATCACCTCCAACTCGAAAAGCCGAAGATCGACGAGCCACTCGACGTTCACGGCAATCAACTCGCGCTGCTGGAGCGAAGCAAATGCTTCACGTCCTCAAAGATGACTTGTTCGACGTGCCACGACGTGCACACTCCCCAACGTGACACTGCTTACTTTTCCGACAAATGTCTACAGTGTCACAAGGTGCAAAGCTGCGGATTGTTTCGAACGCGCGGGCGGGCGATTGCAGGGAAGTGCGTGGACTGTCACTTGCCGAATCAGAACTCAAACGTGATCTTCTCGAGTCACGACCGCGTTCGCATCACACCGAAAGTGCGTAACCACTGGATCAAAGTTTATCGCTGAGCGGCCGCTTTCTTTTTCGTCTTATCCAGGCGTTGCTTCAGATTGAACTTCACGATCTTTGTTACCAGACCAACCGGAAGAGGTTTGTCTAACGGAAACTGAACTGTGCCTTTCGCCAACTTGTACCTGGACAGTTCGTCTCGAAAGTTCTCGATTGCTTTCGATCCTGGATAAAGACCGATGTGGTTCTTGTAAGCAGCAAAGTGGATGAGGTTACCGTTCCAAACGTAAGTTGGTATCTGGTACTTGATCGCTTCCTCTGCGTCCGGCGCGGCCTTCCGAATCGTGGACCTTAGTCTCTGCAAACGCTCCTGAACGCCACGCGGAAAACCAGCGATATACTCGTCAATGTTCTTAGCTGAAGTTTGATTCATCATTGTCGTTTCCTCTCAGCGTGGCGTGGGTTCGTTGGGCCGCGCGATACGAATCCAATGATCCGTGAACTCGGCGTGCATGCCCGTTAGTTCGACTTTCGGCATGTGACACGTCGCACACTTATTCGTGCTTACCGGACACGCAGCAGCTTTTCTTCTCTCAGTCTTGGTCTCTTTCGCAGTAGTTAGATGACACGCGAAACACTTCTGATCGTAGTACGCCGAGTTCTTTTGCAATTTTTCATGCGGGTTGTGACAGCTCACACAACTGATGCGCGGGTCGTTCGTGTTATGACCGCGGCTATTGAACATCCGATAAGGTTGAAACCGAATGTTGTTGATGCCTGACTGTCCCGGCAGCAACATCGCTTGTTCAAAACTCGTGTGACACGTGCCGCAAAACGATTGCGACAGTTCGTGCCCGCTTAACGCGCCCGGGTTGAAGATCTGCGGCTCGTCAACGTTCTTCGCTTTCATCGCGACCAGATGCTTTTCTCCTGGTCCATGACACGCTTCACATCCAACACCCGGATTCAATCGATCGAGTTTCAACTCCAACCCACTCACCGCGCCCGTCGTGTGACAGCCGAAACATTGCTGCGGCTCTTCGCCTGCTATTGCGCGTCCTAGGGCGTCTTCGACTGACGCGGGAACCGCAGGGCGATGGCCGATGGTGAAGTCGAGCGTGCCGAGCTTCTCGAAATAACTCACGCGCGTTTCGTAAAGCTGGTTGTTGTGGCGAAACAGAAACGTCTGGCCCACGTGGCCTTGTCCGAAGCAGTAGAGAATCGGCTCACTGATGCTGTTCTTGCCGTCGGAGACGTTGTAAGTGATCGAGTTCGCCTGGCGCGAAACGGTGTAAGTGTACGGCCCGTTGCGAAACGTGAGCTTTCCCTTTGCGGTCACGATGCGGCAGTCAGGTGCGACCTCGAGCGCCTGGCCCATCGGTGTATTCAACTGCCCAGCCTGCTCCTTGTGACATTCGACACACGCTTTGTTGCCGACATAACGAATGCCGCGCGCGTCAGAGTTGGGGCGCCACTCCGAAAAGAACGTGTCCTGTTGGCCGCCACAGATGCCGACAACCACACCAGAGATGACACAGATGACACAAAACTTAACGAGTCTGCGTCGCACCTTCGACCACCTTCAGGTATTTGTTGAGTGGTATGTTTGTGAGTCTATCCGTGGCTCCGCTGGGCCAACGAATCTCAACAGAATCGATCTTGGCTGCCTGGCCCACGCCGAGGATTTCGCGCGGATCGTGCGACGAAAGATAGCTGCCGCCACCAGTCCGTAATCGCGTGCGCTTCACTGAGCCAACCTGCCACGTGATTACTGCGCCAACAGCCGCGGAGTTACTCTTCGTCGCAACCAAATTCAATCCAACCCAGTTGTTCTTGTTGCCACCGAGATTTCGCAAGAGCAGCGGAGGTTCGCCGTTGTTTGAAGCCAGCACATCGGCATCACCGTCGTTATCAAAATCGCCGACGGCCATACCGCGTCCGGAAAATACTTTGCTGAACACCGCGCCCGACGTTGCGCTCACGTCTTTGAATCCACGTCCAGTGTTCTCGAACAGCAACAACGGCTCCTTGTGTCTTACGCGCGGAATGCGCGACTCGATCATATCGTCGGGATGCCCATTCACCAGAAACAGATCGACGTCTCCGTCGTTGTCGTAGTCAAAAAACTTCAAACCCCAACCACTCAAAAGATGTGTCGAGGGTGCGATCTCGCCCGGCTGATCCGTGAACACCAGGTCCTTATCGTTGTGATAGAGACTGAAGAACTCGTGATCGATATTTGCAACGAAAAGGTCCTGCCAACCGTCGCCATCATAATCCGCGGCGTCAACGCCCATTCCTGAACGCGGCCGTCCCGCTTCACCATACGCGACGCCGGCCGCCAAACCGATCTCCTCAAACTTACCGCCGCCTTTGTTCACGAAGAGAAAATTCGGCATCGTGTCGTTAGCAACGAAGAGATCCATCAAACCGTCGTTGTTCACATCAGTGGCGACTGCGCCAAACGACTTGCCCGGATGATCTGCAATGCCCGATTCCCGGCTGACGTCCTTGAACGTGCCGTCGCCGTTGTTGCGAAAAAGACGCGACGGTGTGGGTTTGAAAAGACGCGGCACGCAGTAATAACGGCGCTTCAGCGTCTCATCAGTGCAGAGCGGGTTCTGCGACTTGTCGTAAAACACAAAACTCGAGACAAACAGATCGAGTTTCCCGTCGTTGTCGAAATCAAACCATGTCGCGCAGGTAGACCAGCCCGAAGACGCCACGCCGGCCTTGTCTGTCACATCTGTGAATGTGCCGTTGCCGTTATTGCGATAGAGAATGTTTGGTCCGTAGTTCGTGATGTAAAGATCGACGTTACGATCACCATCAAAATCCGCGGCGGCCACGCCCATGCCAAACCTGCCGCCGCCAAAACCGGCTTTGTCTGTCACGTCAGTGAACGTGCCGTCACGATTGTTGCGGTAGAGCGCGTTTTTTAGCGGGGCCGCGGGCGTGAAGAAATCAGATGGACCACTGTTGACGAAGTAGATGTCCATCCAACCGTCGTTATCGTAGTCGAGAAAAGCACAACCCGCGCCGACGGTTTCCGGTAACTGCCGATCGACGGACTGTGCGTTGTTGTGAACCCACGTGATCTTGCTTGTTTGCGGTGGGACCTCTTCAAAGGTGACAGAGGCGATTGCCAGCACTAGGAACACGAACTTCATACGTTAACGCGGGTTGGGATTCGGAGGGAGCACAACGACACCGTCACTGGTGGCCCCTTTGGCTTTTAACTTTTCGACAATGCGCATCTCTTCCTGGGCACGCGCCGTGTCTTTCAAACGCGCATAGAGCAGCGCGAGGTTGTAGTGCGCCTTCGGTTCTTCGGGATCGAGTTTTACTGCCGTTTCCAACTCTTCCTTGGCGCGCGGATAGTTTCGCAGCTTGATATAACTCGAACCTAGTGCGATACGCGCGTGAGCGTAGTTCGGAAGTTTTTGTACTGCTTTTTCAAACATCGCGATGGCCTTCGCATCGTCGTTCTGTTCCTGCGCGACCAGTCCGAGGTAATAAAAAACTTCCGGCATCGGCGCCGGTGACCGAGCACTCTTCTCTAGCCACAAGCGCGCTTCGTCGTATTTCTTCTGGTTCAGCAGTACATAACCAAGATGGACCTGCGCCTGTTCGCTGTTCGGCTGGAGTTGAATCAAACGGCGAAAGATTTTTTCTGCTTCGAAGAGATCGCCTTTTTTGAGCCATGCGATACCGAGAGTCAATAGATACGCCGGTTCGTTTGGCCGCAGCTTTAATGCATTTTCGATCGCTGCCTTAGCGGCGTCAGCCATGCCCGCTTGCAGCGCGATCATTGCAAACTTGTAAAGAAACTCGGGAGACCGAGAATCTGTCGAGAGCG
>DASZDV010000419.1:0-2667 GCA_035941575.1 Pyrinomonadaceae bacterium | reverse complement strand
GCTTCGTCAAGTATTCGTCGCTGGTGCTCAGGCCAGTTCGGCATGCCGCTCACAGTTCCGAACTCGCCGTCAAAGAGAGCCACGCGAGGCGGTCGCACCAATTCAACCACTTCCTTGACCACGGCCAGCGTCATCGTTGGAACTCCGGTTAGCTCAAGTGCACGCGCAACCAGACCGATTGATTGATGACACAACCTTGATGCGGGTACGAGTAACGCTGCCTGAACTTCATAACGTCGCACGCGCTCTACGAGCTCTGGAACCAACTCCTCAACAAGCTTCGCCGCGTCAGGAATAAATCCGCAAAAACTCCAGAACACCGGATTCAACTGACCGATGATCCCATTTTGTTCAAACTCGAGCAGACGAGGCACAGGCAGTTGGGCGTTGATGTCCTGGTGCACTGCGGCTGGATCGTACCCGCGCGCCGAGAACTTTAGATCCGACTCTTCAACTTCGATCGGAATTTCTCTGAAACTTAAATCGCCGTTAGCAGAACTCGTATCGAACGGGTTTGTGCCGTCGATATAGGCTCCGGCGGACGAAATGAGCGCAAGATTCAACATCGGCAGCGCGCGTCGCGCAGGCGTAAATGGCGCGCGCCGGTTTTTCACCCACGGGTAATCCGAGCCGAACTCATCGCCCGCGCCCGGCTTCCAACCGGCAAAGCGTCTTCGCCAACCTTCAATGTCTTCGATAATATCCACCGGCTTCTTCCATCCTGAGAATTTCAATTGCGCAGGCTTCGGGCCATCAGGACCAACGCCACAAGAGCGGCAATCATAGCAAGCCCAAGCGCATTCACCGAATAACCGTGCAGGTTGTTGAATGCGATTCGACGCGCATCGTCAACCGCGATCTGATCGATGGGTAAAACCATTGCAGCGCGCAACGCCCGCATACGCGCGGCAATTACCCAGTGGCCCACACCCGTAGCGAAGGCAATGACAGCGAAACAAATACACTCGACGATAAAACTCACGCGCCCGGTTGAACTGCGACGCAGAATCAGAGTCAGGAGTAACAATAGCGCGATCAAAAACCCGGCGATATTGATTACCGAGAGCGAACGCGTCACGATGCTGCCTGCGATCTCACTTGCGTTGGGCAAACCAAATGATCTCAATACACCAAAAGCGGCGGGAGCGACGACCGCGCCGAAGAAGAGTGCGGCGCCGAACCAGCATGCGAGTAAAATGAGACGCGAGAAGCTCAGCATTTAGTAGACAGGATTTACAAGATTGGAACAGGATGAACAATCATCCTGAAACATCCTGTAAATCTTTATCAATCAAACTCGTCGACTGTTGCCAGCAAACGTATCTTAGGCGGCGTGATCTCCGGTTGTGGCAACTCTCTCGGATCGCTCGCACTCAACAACCACGATAGCGCAGAGTCGAGTTGGGCCTGATATTCCTCAAGATCTAACGACATAAAAACCCGCGTTCCCAACCGCGCAAACTTTTCTTTTGCACGCAAGTACATCTGCCGCGCGGCGCCGGGTCGCCCGATGTCGAGATGATGAAACGCAACTGCCGATTGAATCATTGCCTGCAGGAACAGTTTTTCCTTTGGTCCAACTTCACCCATCCAGCGCTCTTCCCACGCGTCGTGGGCCGCGTGAAATTCGCCGGCGTTGTAGAGATCGATCCCAGCAATGTACTCGATCGGATAAGCCGCGACGTGAGCGTCGAGATAAGGCGATTCAACCTCCATCATTTAGCGGCCCTTGCGTTCAAACGATTAGCGATTACTTTCGCCGCAGTTGCACCGGATCCAGTTGCGCTGCTGATCGTCGGCGCTAAAGGGTTCGAGACGTCGCCAACCGCGAAGACCATTGGGACATTCGTCTCCTGCCGGCCATTCACGACTAAAAACCCTTTGTCATCTGTTTCAAGCTGATCCTTGAACAACTCCGTGTTCGGTTCAATGCCAATTCGAATGAGCACACCACGCACAGCAAGTTGAAACGGTTTCAATCCCTGTTTCCGCTGGATCTCGACGGCAACAACCTCGTCATCTTCACCAATGATACGGGTCAGCATCGACTCTGTGAAAACAGTGATGCAATGAATTGACTGAAGCTTTTCTACGAATTCAGGCCGCGCGCGCAGTTTCTTGCCGCGATGGACCAGAGTTACTGTCGGGCATACTTCCGCTAACAACAGCGCATTTTCAACAGCCGCGTCTCCACCGCCTACAACACAAACGTCTTTCCCGGCAAAAAGCTCGCGGTCGCGAGCTGCGGATTCTATCATCCCTTTTCCAACGAACTCCGTTTCGCCCGGTACACCAAGCTGTCGCGGTCTTACTCCAGTTGCAAGCACGAGGGCGATTGACTGCAGCACTTCGCCACTCGCCAATGAAACACGTTTTGCTTTCAGATCCACTGACGTGATTGCCGTCTGCGTCCACAGATCAAACTCGGCACTGTGTACTTCAGCAGCAAAAAGCTCGAGCAATTCCTTGCCATTGCGAGTCTTTAGGCCGAGATAATTCTCGATCGGGTTGTAAACGCGGTGAAGCTGTCCACCAACTTGTTCCGACTGTTCGAGCACAAGCGTGTCGAGCCCCAGTTCATCGCACCACAGGGCCGCTGATAGTCCGGCCGGTCCTGCCCCAATAATTATGACGTCATGCATCAGACGATTCGAAAGTCATACCTAA
>DASZDV010000418.1:0-1881 GCA_035941575.1 Pyrinomonadaceae bacterium | reverse complement strand
GCTTCAAAGCAACACGTGTCGAAACTCCATTGATAAGCTGATTGATAAAACTATTTGGATTGCGTGCGCCCCACTTGTTGTTACGGGTGTACCAAAAGCCGGAGCCGTGAAACTCGTTGCTGCCCGACTTAGTCACGGCGTTGATAACGCCGCCTGCGGAGCGTCCATATTCAGCCGAGAAGTTGGATGTATTCACCTGGAATTCCCGGATTGCGCCCTGGCTGATCGAATATGCGCTGCGGGTACGACCGCGCTCTTCCGAGAAGAACGCCTGGTTGTTGTCACCGCCATCGACCGTGCTGTTATTAAGGAGTCCTGAGATGCCGCGGAAACTGATCAGACCAAAGTTGCCATCCGGTGTCGCTCCGGGCGTCAGAATGGCGAAGTTAGACCAGCGACGACCGTTAATCGGCAGCTCGTTAATTGACGTTTGGTTAATGTTGCTTGAAAAGTCCTGCTGCTCGGTGTTGATAACCGGTGCTTCACTTGTGATCTGGACAGTTTCAGTTGCACCTTGAACCGAGAGGTCGATTGTCAGCGCTGTCGCTCGCCCAACCTCCACGACTGCGTTGCTCGTAAACGCCGCGAAATTAGCCGCGCTGACTGTCACCGTATAGGTTCCAGGATCAAGGTTGACGGTCTTGAAGACGCCATCGTCATTCGTGGTGGCCGTCACTTCTTTGTTTGTCTCGTTTTGTTTGACGGTAACGGTAGCGTTAGGAACAACGCCACCTTGGGGGTCTTTTACCACGCCACTAATCGCGCCCTGCGTTGTAGATTGCGCGACTGCGCTAAACGCACAGATCGCGATGATAAACGAGAGTGCAAAACTAAAACTGAAGATTTTACGCATATCCGGAGAACTCCTTAGAGAATTAGAAATCGTTGTGAGTCACTCTGCGCCAAAGACGCAATTCAAACTGAGACTTTCGAGAACTGTGAACTGTCTGTTGCGAAGGAACTTCTCTGAGCAAAGCAGAAGGCGGTTTCTTAGCACGACGGTTGGCAATTGCGCAAGAATAAAACGGCGTTCGCGACGTGAAAACTTCATTGAGCAATCGAAACTACGCCGTAAAAACGGCAACTGTCGTGCCCTGTTCCGCCATCAGTTAGCGTTGCCCGATTTCTGCTGTTTTCAACGGTTGCGAGGGTGGATATCGATCATGGATCGGATCGAGCGACCATTATTTTGGATTTTCTATGAAAATCTAAAGCTTCTCGACAACAATCGCGATGCCCTGACCTCCTCCGATACACGCCGTCGCCAAACCATAACGACCATTGCGACGCTGCAATTCGCGCAACAGAGTTAGCACCAAACGCGTTCCAGTCGCACCAAGCGGATGACCGAGTGCAATGGCGCCGCCATTCACGTTCGTCTTGTCGCGATCGAGTCCCAGTTCCATCTCGACTGCAAGGTACTGGGCCGCGAAAGCTTCGTTGACTTCGACGAGATCCATGTCCTCAATCTTCAGGCCGGCTTTCTCCAGCGCTTGAAGCGACGCCGGCACGGGGCCGATGCCCATGATTTCAGGTTCTACGCCGGCATACGCCCAACTAACGATACGCCCGAGCGGCTTCGAGTCGTGCGCTTTGACATACGACTCGCCGGCGATGACGAGCGCTGCGGCGCCATCGACGATCCCGGATGCATTGCCGGCGGTGACGAAACCGTCTTTCGCGAAAGCAGGCCTGAGCTTCGCAAGGCCCTCCATCGTCGTCTCCGGCCGCATGTGATCGTCGCGATCGAATAGCGTCGTGGCTTTCCGGTTCTTGATCTCAACCGGCGTAATTTCATCGGCGAAGAAACCTTCGTCGAGTGCGCGCGTCGCAGCCTGTTGAGAACGCAACGCGTACTTGTCCTGCTCTTCTCGGGAAATC
>DASZDV010000417.1:0-2128 GCA_035941575.1 Pyrinomonadaceae bacterium | reverse complement strand
GCGGAACGTAACGCGGTCTGTCGCAATCAGGCGAGTGCCTTTGATTGCGGCATCGATCTGGTGCTGCGTGATATCGACGACGCGATGATCTTCAGAGCTTGATGCCGTGCCTTTCTTGTATTCCTCTTCGCGATGGAACGCGGTCCACAGTCCGCCATCCGTTTCGCCATAACTCAACAGTACGACCTCTTCGGGATCGACTCCGGGCCCTGCGAATGGCTCAACCATATAGACGAGTTTGTTGAATCGCTTGCCGTCGATGAACGCGTTGAAGTAACCCTCCTGAGCGGGATTGTACATATCCTGCAACGTGCGAAGTTCGCGATTGTCGTGCAGCCGTTTGCGCGCTACTTCCTGGTTGTTGCGATAAAGATCGCGTGCCTGGCTGGCAGCCGCGCCACCAGTCTTCATCGTTGCGTTCGGTGACGACTTGATCTCCTCGAATGTCTTGTCCGTAAAACGGAGTACGAGACGACTAAACTGTTCCGTGATGCCGTCTTCGCCCGTAAATATTTTCAGACTGTTTTTCTCACTTACGGTTGGCGGCATAAGCGACAGTTCGCCGCTGCCGATAAACACGGCTGCCGTAACTCTGTTCTCGACGGGAGTAATGAAATACAGCTCACCAGTTTTGAGGGTAAACGTCGCCGCGTCGCGCTTTAGCGTGAGATTGTTGACGGTTGCGTAGTTACCGCTGAAATCCTGGTCAGTTTTAGCGAGTTGTCGAAGGTTCTGGTAGATGGGATCAAGATTTCCTTTCTGCCCACCGGTCGGAACTTTTTCTTGCGGCTCAACGACGGTTGCTCCCGCAATGGCGGTGGCTTTGGGATCGGAGACCTTTCCTTCGATGCGTCCGCCTGCGGCGTGGACCACAAACAGAGGGATTGCAATCAGGGCAACCAAAAGCACAAGGGTAATTCGTTTCGTGTATTTCATTCGTAAACCTCGCAAAAGCTGAGTGGGTTTTGTGTTAACCGGCGATTGGGTGTCACCGCTCAGTGGGTTGACCGGAAATATTGGACCTTCGCGCTTTTTCAGTCAAGCCGGGTGGGCCGAATTCGATACTTGTTGATGAGCTGCTGGAGACCGTCGGTCGACTGGTTGTGACGATATTTGTAATACGTCGTCAGGTCCGGAATGATTTGTTGTAACAAGACTTGATGCTCGGCGCGGCCCGTGGCTAGACCGGCGGCCCGTGCATAAAGTTCTATGATCGTGTCTAGCGATTCGTCTAGTCGTTTCAACGTTTCCTGCTTCGCTGGGCCTGGGGCCATTGCTTCGTAGGCCTTCATCTGGTCTTTGTAAGCTGAGTTCAGTACGCGGCCCAGCAGTGCAAAGTTTGACGGTTCGTGCGGCTGTAATTCCGATGCTTTGGTGAGACGGCGTTTCGCTTCGTCAGTGTTCGAAAGACTCAGGTAGAGAATCGCAGTTTGCTGATACAGCGGACCGAGATTGGCTTTGTGTGCGGACCATGAGTTTTCGTCGAGAGTGGCAGGACGCTTGTTGGCTTCGATAAGGGCGATCGCCTTGAGCCCGTACTGCAAGGAAGCATCGACGTATTTTTGGTTTCGCTTTTTTGCTTCTTCTGAACCTGCGCGGCACATTGTTGTGAGCACGAGCAGGTCGTCAGGGTTCTTTGCAAGCATGTCCGTCGCGAGAGTAAACGCTTCGTCAACGAGATTACCTTTAACAAATGCGTCGAGAGCGACGGGTTTAAGAATCGTCCATTCGTCCTGGGCTGTGAAGATGCTTTGTGCGCGTTGGATGAGTGTAACGGCCACGGTACCGTTCTGGACCTTCTTGAGTTCGGCGGCGACGAGTTCTGCGACGTGTAAGCGCGAAGTGCTGCGAGGGAATTTGGCGATGAAGTCTTCAGCGGCCGCGAGTTTTGTCGTTGGGTTTGTGGCGAGTTTGACGGCTGTTAAAGCGTCGGCTTCGGTTGCTTGAGGCGCAACTGCGCTAGTATTCACTCGATCCGTTTTTTTTTGGTTGAAATCCGCTCTTCCCACATGCCCCTCGCTAACCGAGGTCACAGTTACAACTAGCAAGAGGCTGAGCGTGGCGCGGATTAGCAATTCAGTTGCTCGCGACGATAGTGATGCGTTACCGGCCTGCGACGCCCAACACC
>DASZDV010000416.1:0-2463 GCA_035941575.1 Pyrinomonadaceae bacterium | reverse complement strand
CAATCGTGGCGCTTAAAGCCCGCGACGGCCAACTCTACTGGCGCTCGGAGATGGGTGGAGAACTATCCGCCTCGCCTGCCGCCGATGAATCCGCGATCTACGTCGCTTCAGAAACCACATCGCCCAACGGCGATTCTCCTCACGCCGTTTCCGGCGCATTGCGCGCGCTCGGCCGCGAAGGTGGTGTAACGCAATGGATGACGCCGCTCGTTCGCCCGCTACGCGGCGCGTTGACCGTCAGCGGCCGCAAACTATTCGCCGGCGGCAGCGACGGCCGCGCATACGCGTTCGACAAGAATACCGGCGGCACGTTGTGGTCGATTCCTTTCACGTCACCGTTCAACACCCAACCGGTGCTCAACAATGGACGTGTTTACTTCGGCAGCGAAGATGGAACGTTGCTCGCCCTTGAAGAGACTACAGGTCGCGTACTCTGGCGTTATCGAACAAAAGGGGCGGTGCGCGGGCCAGTCGCGGTTGCTGACAACACTGTGTTCTTCGGTTCCGGGGATAGTTACGTTTACGCGATTAGCGCTGATCGTGGACATTTGAAGTGGCGCAAACGCACTGGAGCCGGCGTTGAAGCCGTTTCACTTTCCGGCGACACGCTGCTCGCAGCTTCGCTCGATAACTTCGCCTATCTCCTGAATCTGAAAGGCACGATGCTCTGGAAGAAACTGTTGCCGGGAAGGATCTCCGCTCAACCGTTAACTGTTGAGGAAACTGCATTGTTCACACCGCTTTCGAGTTCGGCCGCAGTCGTGTTGGCATTGCGAGATGGAAAACAAGTTAACACTTTGCCGACGGGCGAAGAGTTGACGAGTTCAGCATCTCCGATTCTTGTGGCGGATGCAGTTATCGTGACAACAGAGCACGGATTGTTAGCGTTTGCGCGTCCGGCTGAAGCAGTAGCGAAGCCAAAACCTTAGCTGCCGGAAGAACGGCCTACGGGATTCGGTTCAATATTGGCTTCGGTTGATTCACCGCGACGCCAGAACACACTTGCCACGCGTGAGATCAACCCGTGCAGGATGTAACTGACTACAATCGCCAGCAGGACGTATTGCGAGTATAGAAGGATCAGCACACCCACTGACAAAGCAAGAATGATCGTGCGCATGCTGCGGACGCTCGTGCCGACGGTCTTGAAACTTGAAAATCTCAAAGTGCTGACCATCATCACGCTCAACACTCCCACCAGCACCATCAGCAGACCCGAGTAGATCCGCGCTCGTTCAGGACCGAAATAAAGAAGTGGCATTGGTGAGAAGTGGACCAGCGCCGCGATCAAACCGCCGGCCACCGGAATAGGAAGACCGACATAGTTTTTCTTATCAACTTTGGGAGTGCCTTCCGCGAGGATTCTGGGCCTCGACGCTTGCACGTTGAATCGCGCCAGGCGAAATGCGCCGCAGATCAGGTACATGAACGAAAGAAACCACGCCAACCGGTGCAGATCGCTTCCTTCAATAAGACTCGCTCCATAACCCCATACATAGGCGAGCACCGCCGGAGCTAAACCAAACGTGACTACATCAGCGATCGAGTCGAGTTGAATTCCGATCTCAGTCGTCGTCTTCGTCATGCGCGCAATGCGTCCGTCGACCATGTCAAACAATAAGGCCCATCCGATCGCCACTGCCGCGCTGTCGAAGTGTGTCGCAGCCGCAGCGAGATCAGGCGTGGCACTGCCGAGTAATTGAAAGCCGCGCAACGATGCCATCACGGAAAAGAAACCCATACCGATGTTCGCGGCGGTGAAGAACGACGGGATCAAATACAGTCCTTTGCGCACACCACGCCGGGGAGGATTTGGACGATCTTGATCTTCGTTAGCCATAGTCAGGAAATCCTCCCAATCACGGTGATGCCACCACGCACGCGATCACCCTCGGCTATAGTGACCTTCACATTCGACGGCAGTAATACGTCAGTACGAGAACTAAACTTGATCATACCGAAGCGCTCACCGAGTTTCAGTCGATCCCCGGTTGCTTTCCAGCAAACGATACGCCGCGCCAGTATGCCGGCGATCTGTTTGCACACAACTGTGATCTTTTCGCCTTGAATCGTCAACGCATTCTGTTCGTTGACGAGGCTGGCCTTCTCGTTGGTGGCCATCAGGAACTTGCCCGGCGAGTAAACGACGTCAACGATCTTGCCTGGTATCGGCGAGCGATTAATGTGGACGTCGAACGGCGAAAGGAAAATGCTGATTAGGGTGCGTGCGTCTTCCGTCGCGTGCGATTCGATGCGCGTCACGCGGCCATCCGCCGGTGAGACGACCACGTCCGGATCGCTGGGTGGCGTTCGTTTGGGGTCGCGAAAAAAGAAAGCCATGAAAAGAGCGACTATGAACAGAAGCAGCCCGACGTACCAGAAACCAAGAACGGTCGCCGCTACACTCAGCAATAGCGGCACTACGATGTAAGGAATACTTTCTCGAACGATACTCAAGCAGTT
>DASZDV010000415.1:0-5880 GCA_035941575.1 Pyrinomonadaceae bacterium | reverse complement strand
CCAGCCGGATTGTCTAAGGCTGCATGAAACACATCAGCAGCGTTGCTCCGCCGAACATCAATGTCACTCCGCTGATTGACGTTTTACTGGTCCTGCTGATTATTTTCATGGTTGCGGCTCCGTTGAAGCCGCAGCGTTTCCTGAGCAAAGTACCGTCTGAACCGAACAATGATCCGCGGATTCATCCAAACCCGAAAACGCTTGTTGTGACGATTGAGCCGGACCGCTCCTTACGGCTCAACGCACTCACCGACATGGGCACGATCGACGATTTTTCGAAATTAAGTTCGACGCTGGTCTCACTTTTCGCAGAGCGGACGAAGAATCGAGTCTATCGCGACGACATGCTTGACCGGTTCGATGTCCCGGAACAGATGCGAATCGAAAAGACGGTTTTCATCAGAGCGCCGCGTGGTATGCCGTATGGAGAAGTGGTGCGAGTGATGGATGGGTTGAAGGGCACTGGCGCCGATCCAATCGGTTTGCAACTCGACGATTTACAATAACAATCTCCTCAAGAACAGCGCGTGCTGTGGCTCGAAGGTCTGGTCCTCGGGAAATCGAGGCCAGACTTCGGGCTTTTTAAACGTCCGCACCTTGTGTCTACGGGCAGAATGAGTTGTAATCTGGCGTTGAGGAGACGTATTAAAGCATGAGAAACCCTCTTTTCCCCCTGATTTTCTTGATAATCGCAGTAATCGTCACAGCGGTTGTGGCCCAGGACATAAGCGGTGGCGGCAGCCTGATACGCGACATCACGGGCGGCGCCGCCCTGATCTTTCGCGCCCCCCAGAACCCGGCGGTTAGTTTTTCCAGCGGACCTGCGGGCGGCGGACGTATCAAGAACCGCAACCCGAAGCCGCCAGTCCGGCAACAGGATTCAATCATCGCCCGGGCCAACGCAGCTCGTAGTGCACCAAAACCGCGTTACGACGAAGCTGAACAGCAATACCAGCTAGCCGCAAAGATTGCTCCCGACGACGCGCGCGCGTTTGCGGGTCTCGGCAATGTGTACGTGGACCAGGGCAAGTTTGCCGAAGCTGTTCAGGCGTACCAGCAGGCGATTAAGCTCAAACCAGATTACGCCGGAGCTTATTTGCCGCTGGCGTTCTCGCTGGCTCGGTTGAATCGATACCCGGAGGCGATTGAGGTTTATCGCCAGACTATGAAGTTCGATCCTTCGAGTCCAGAGGTCTACAACAATCTTAGCTTTGCGTACAACCACAGCAACCGCTATCAGGAAGGTGTTGAAGCCAGCCAGCAGGCGATCAAGTTGTTGGGTGAAACTGGCGAGTCGTACAAGCTCGGATTTCAGGAACGAAACGAGATCCGTTCATACGCGTATAAGAACCTCGGCAATGCGTACAGCGGATTGAAGCGTTATGACGAAGCAGCGAATGCGTTAAAGAAAGCTGCTGAGATTGAGCCGAAGAACGCGTCCGCGCATTTCAATCTCGGACTCACGCTTTACACTGCCGGTCGTTATTCCGAAGCGATCGAGTCGTACAAAGAGGTGATCAAAATCCGGCCGCAGTTAGGGCAGGCCTACTTCAACCTCGCTCTCGCTTACATTGCCATCAACGACAAACCATCTGCGATGGCCCAATACGAAACGCTCAAGAGCATCGACGCCGAGATGGCGCGACAGTTGTACGACGCGATTAAGTAGTTCGTTGACCGCTGTCGAGCGCCGAAGGCGTGGCATAAGTTAGCCAGTGGCAAGCGCGAAGTGCGCAGCCTCTGGATCACGTAAAAAATATTTTCAGGCTCGGAGAGCCGACAGAAACACGCGACGCTCGTTTCTGCCGCCCTTTCAGGGCTGGCTCCTTGGGGGAATGGTTCCAGGCGCGGCGTGCTCCGCTCCGCGTCGCACTTGCGCCTGGCTACCTTATGGCCGCGCCTTCGGCGCTCGATGGGACCCTCGCTTGCCGCTGGCTACCTTATGGCCGCGCCTTCGGCGCTCAATGATTCGGTTGCTCAAAGCTCGTCGAAACATTGAATAACCGCGTACTGATCTGCGGACGGTTGCGGTTGATTGCCTGGTCTAACGGAGAGCACGACGTCCATGCCCGCTTCGCGTGCCGCGGCGAGCTCGGCAACCACGTCCGAAACAAATAACACTTCACTCGCGGGCAAACGAAGCGCTTCTGCAATGCGGCGATAACTCGCACTCTCACCTTTCTTGCCTACACTCGTGTCGAAGTAGTTGTTGATGAACGACCTGAGATCGCCGCTTTCGGTATGCGCGAATAACAGTTGTTGTGCGAGCACGCTGCCGGACGAAAAGATACTGACGTGCAAGCCTGCCACACGCCAACGCGCCAGCGCGGGGGCGACATCCGGAAAAACTTGCGCGCGCAACATGCCGTTTGAATAGCCCTCTTGCCAAATCTTTCCCTGTAACGATTTCAATCCTGTCGACTTTCGATCCTGATCGATAAGCCAGTTGACGTACACGGCAATGGACTCAATGTCGTCACGCGATGACGTTTCCGACAATGGCGGCGGTTGCTTGCCCGCGCTAACATCTTGTTTGTGCTCCTCGCGCAACAATCTCACCTCAGCTACAACGTCTTCAGAATCAAAATGCTTCGCGAGATAGTCTCGTACGTGCGTTCTCGCGAACGAGAAAAGCACTTCATGAACGAAGGCGATCGGAGTAGTCGTGCCTTCGATGTCCAGGAGAATTGCGCGCACTGTGTTTGTGGAACCCGGCGTGGTCACGAGGTCATCGATCGTTCGACTAGCGGCAAGTGCGAAATACCGAAACACACCGGAAGAAATCGCTCGTCCACGCGGCTATCGGTGTAATGCGGTGTCCAACCAGAAGTGTCCTGAAACAGGCGGATGGCGCGAATGCGCCGGTCGGCGCAGAGGTTGAACCAGTGCAACGTACCGCGCGGTACGCGAATTAGATCGCCCGCCTCGACTTCAATCGCCAGCACTGGTCCAGCGGTGGTGTGAATGTGAAACAAGCCGTGGCCGGCGATGATGAAACGCACTTCGTCTTCATCGTGCCAGTGTTCGCGATTAAACTTCGCCAGCATTTGTTCGAGTCCGGCTGTATTCGGATCGACATCGATCACATCGGCGGTAACATAACCGCCCCGTTGCTTCAGCTCGTCGATCTCCTGAGCGTACGCGCGAAGAACGTCTTCCGCCGGAGCGTCATCAGGAACGGGATGAGCGGGGTTCCACCGTTCGTAATCGATGCCGTGGCTTGCGAGCAGTGAACTGATTTCGGCTTCGTTGCGAACGGTCTTGTTTTCGTCAGCTATTGTTACTACCGCCATTGCTCAACCTCAGTTGTTCTTTACCAAAAGTGTTCGTCCGACCGTCTCCAGCAAAAACTCCAGGATCTCAACGTGCCGTTTTGCTTGCGCGAGGTCTTCGCCCCATGAATAAAGTCCATGACGTTCAAGCAGAAAACCATGCGCTGCACTGTGTTTGCTAAGCGTAGCGGAGACGGTGTCGGCGAGTGCGTTCATGTCCTGTAAATTCTCAATGATTGGCAGCCACTCGCGATGTTCGTGCGTGTGCACGCCTTGCAAGCCTTTCAACATCTCGTACCCTTCGATGTTAATACCACCGTCACGGGCGTAGAGACCCGAAAGCATCGTGTTCCAAACGGAGTGCGTGTGCAACACTGCGCCCGCGCCGCGTTCCTTCACGATACGGATGTGAAGTGGACTCTCGTAAGAAGGCTTGACTGCGTGATCGCTTACCACGCGTGCGTTCTCGTCGATCGCGAGCACTTGCTGGGGAGTAAGCTCGCCCTTGTCAACGCCGCTCTGGCTCATCGCAAGGCGCAACGGTTCGCGTTGGAGCACGGCGCTCAAGTTGCCACTGGTGCCAAGCAACCAGCCACGAGCGTGAAAGCTCCTGGCAACCGACGCGAGATTGGAAGCAAGTTGAGGGAAGTTATCTGACACGCAGCAAAAGATGCTACTAAACACACCTTCCGTGCAAGTCTGTGATGCTCCATCACTCGGGACCGCGGGCGTTTGTCCGGCGGAAGCATCCGGCACGCTTCCGTTGCGACGCAAACACTGCGGTCCCGATGATAGTCGGGGTGACAGTCGGGTCTTGAGATGTTTATCGGCGAGCGACGCCGATGCGACGTTGGACGAGTCGTTCGACTTCGAGCGGCACGCCTTCGGCTTTGGCCTGGCGAATGAATTCGGCGTCGATCTTGAAAATGCGTAGCTTCACTAATTCTTCAACCTGGAGGATCGTCAGTCCTTCGTTGCGCATCTCGGTGATGAACTCCGGTGTCACCTTAAAGATCTGCATCTTCACGAGGCTCTCAAACGGCTCTTTCTCGAAGCCCATTTGACTCACTCGTTTCACGAAGTCAGCATCGATTTTGAAGATGCGCGCCTTGACCAACTCTTCCATGCCGAGATTCTCAAAACCACTGTCTTTCATCTCGCGCATGAACTTCGAGTCGATCTTGAAGATCGCCGCTTTGAAGAGATCTTCGGTCCGCAACTTTCCAAAACCCGCAGAGGCCAGATCGTCCGCGAGCGCAGTCGTAACGTTCAGCGTCGTGGCGGCGAACAGTTTGTTTTCGCCGTTGCGTTCATTGTCGTCGTTGGTGTTGAGATCTTCCTCGAAATCGAAACCGCGGCTCTTCATAGCCGACACGAACGCCGCACTTCCGGTGAAGCGGAACGTGCCCGATCCCTTGCCGTTCTGAAAACTGCCTTCGCAATCGATCCTGCCCGCTTCGCGCACCAGACTGAAACTTACGGGGCCACCGCTCAACGCCTGTTCACGGGTCAAACCCTGCAACTCGGCGAAATCGAAGTTTTGTCCCATCTGGTTTCGGTGACCGCGTTCGCTACGCCGCTCGAAACTGAGATGGAGTTTGGAGTCGTCTTTGGAAACTGAAGCAGTCCAGGTGCCTGTTAGTGCGCTTTGGGCTTCCGCCTGAGGAACCGCTAACCACGCGGCCAGCACCAAACCCACAACGGTAACGATACCGAGAACAACGCGCATCCACTTATTCAACATGAGAACCCCTCCGGGAAGACTTTGTGCTTTCAAAGGAGAAACACCGCCATTCGGTTTTTGTGGCGAAAAAAGTGCAGCCACGGCAGATTAACGCGCTTGCCAGAGGCATTGCACGCCTGTTGTTTCGGCATTAGAATCCCCACAGGTCAAATTGATTTGCACTCACGATCTCGACGACACCATTCTTTCTGTTAATCGCGCAGCCACAGTCCTCTTTGGCTCCGAAGTTGACGAATTCGTCTAGGGTTCGCGTTTGAATCAACCCATGAAAGCCATTCGCACACTGATAGCTGACGACCACGCTTTAGTGCGTGCGGGTATTCGTGCTCTGGTTGAGAAGCTCGAGGGTGTGTCAGTGGTGGCGGAAGCGGGAAAAGGCAGTGAGGCAGTGGACCTGATCAGCGAACTGAAACCCGATCTGGTTTTGCTCGACATCACGATGCCCGACGGCAGCGGATTCGATGTGCTGCAACACGTGTCCAAACACTTTGCCGAGACTCGCGTGATCGTCTTGACGGTTCATGAGGCCGGCGAGTACGCAATCCGCGCTTTGCGTGAAGGCGCTGCTGGATTTCTGCCGAAAAGCGCCGCCAGCACAGAACTCGAAAATGCAATCCACACAGTGATGAAAGGCGACGTCTATATCTCACCGGAAACCTCGCGGAAGACGCTGCTCGAATACGGCAAGGGCGTCACGAAGCGAGACCAGTTGGCGACGCTGAGTCCGCGTCAACGAGAGGTGCTGCGCCTCATCGCCGAGGGAAGAACAACTAAGCAGATCGCGCAGACGCTGGAAATCAGCGTCAAAACTGTTGAAACACATCGGGCCCAGCTGATGGAGCGCCTCGACATCCACGACGTCGC
>DASZDV010000414.1:0-2194 GCA_035941575.1 Pyrinomonadaceae bacterium | reverse complement strand
CGTGTGCTTCTCGAGAAAGATCCTCAAATTGAAATCCTCGATGAGTGTCGCAATGGCCGCGAGGCGGTTAAAGCCATCAACGCCTTGTCGCCCGATCTGCTGTTTCTCGACATCCAGATGCCTGAAATGGATGGCTTCGATGTATTGGCGCGCACGGGGCCGGAGCACATTCAAGCCATTATCTTTGTTACGGCATTCGATCAGTATGCTCTGAAGGCCTTCGAAGTTCATGCTCTCGACTACTTGCTAAAGCCCTTCGACGACGAGCGGTTTGCGCGTGCGCTTGAACGTGCGAAGTCGCAGATCGAAGCACGCGAGATTAACCGATTGAGTAAGAAGCTTCTCGCCTTGCTCGAAGAACGTGAAAGCAAGCGTACGAGCTCGGTGCAGGAAGAAGATTACCTCAAGCGCTTGATGATCAGAGTTTCGGGCCGGGTGATGCTCTTGAAGGTTGACGAGATTGATTTCATCGAGGCCGACGGTAATTATGCGAAGTTACACGTTGGCCCAAAGTCGCACCTGCTGCGGGAAAGGATGAGTGACCTTGAAGGACGCCTCGACCCGGCGAAGTTTGTGCGCATTCACCGTTCGACTATTGTGAACCTCGATCGGATCAAGGAGCTGCATCCGCACTTCAACGGGGATTACATTGTGGTGCTGGAAGACGGAAGACAGCTCCGGCTCAGTCGTACCCGCCGTGAACATCTCGAAGCGAAGTTAAGCCGCAGATAAACACAGAGACGGTTGAGTCCGCCTAAGGCAGCGGCAGTTGAGCCGGTCTACGGTTAGTGGCTCCCGACTAAGGCTTAGCGTCCTGTGACTGAGGCTTAGTCGCATCTTCTGTGACGCGATATTTCTGTTTCTCCTTCTCGCGCTGTAAGTACGGAATGCCTTTCTCCATCCACTCCGGCGCCGGTGCACCTTTCAGGAAGTGATCGAAGAACTCCTGTAAACGCCTCGTGTAGTCTTTCTGGTTGATGCGCTTGCGCAGACCGTGCTTCTCACCGTTGTAACTGAACAGGTACGCCTCTTTGCCAAGGCGTCGCAGCGCGAGGAAGTACTCAATGCCCTGATACCATGGCACCGCATCGTCTTCGTCGTTGTGAATCATCAACAACGGTGTCTGCACGCGATCCGCGCGAAAGATCGGTGAGTTGTCGAGGAAACGCAGCGGATACTCCCATAGACTCCCGCCAATGCGAGATTGCGAACGTTCATACTGAAACTGTCGCGGCAAGCCCGTTCCCCAACGAATGCCGCTGTAGGCGCTCGTCATATTCGCCACGAGCGCGCCGGGCGCGGCCGCCTTGAAGCGATTGGTTTGTGTGACCATGTATGCGATCTGATAACCACCCCAACTGTGCCCCTGAATGCCAATCGCATCTTCGTTCACAAAACCACGATCGACTACCGCTTGAATTCCCGGCAACACACATTTCAAGGCACTGCTTCCCGGATAACCGATCGTGTAAACGATGTCGGGCATGTAGACCAGGTATCCGTTGCTGACGTAGAACGTCGGATTGATAGATGTGCCTGGTCCAGGATTGCGAAACTGATGCAATCCCTGGGAAAGACGCTCGTAGATGTACACGATCATCGGATACTTCTTTCGTGGATCGAAGTTTTCCGGTTTGAGCAGCACACCTTTCAACGGTACGCCGTCGGAATTTTTGAAACTCACGAGTTCAGCGCTGCCCCACAGGTAACCGGCGCGTTGCGCATCGCCGTTGCTGATGCGTTTCATCTCACGGAAACTGCTGTTGGTTACCCAGATATCCGGAAACTGATCGAACCGTGAGGCAGTCATGATGAGTACATCCGTGTCTTTTGCTTTTGTTGGCGCGTTGAAATCCTTTGCCGCCATCAGCAGTTTTTGCGGCGCAGCGTCGCTGTTGACTTTGTCGCGATAGAAACCTGAATCGCGCGTCTCCTGGCTTTCTGCAGAGAGCAGCATCGGTTGGTCAGGATCGATCCAACGCTCTTTCGGATCGAGACGGATGTAGCGAAGTGCCGTCAGGCCTTTCCTGCCAACACCATCGGTCAGGTTTTTCGTGCGGCTGCCGTCCGGCGCGATTTGCCAGATGTCATAACGGTCGTAGATCAAAACGTCTGCGTCGTCTTTGGTCCAACCGACGATGCCGTACGAGCCTGGCGTCGAGGGCGTGTCGTTCTCTTCGTTGTAAAAATGCAC
>DASZDV010000413.1:0-6711 GCA_035941575.1 Pyrinomonadaceae bacterium | reverse complement strand
TGATGCTGCGAGGCTGAATTAACTGAGGCCCACCAGCCAACGCGGCCGTTTCCAACTGGTCCAATACCGAAACGTTTACGACGTCCGTGAATCTCGACCGCTGTCGCTGCCGGCAATGACTCCGGAACCGCCGCCGAGATGCCGCGCCACACGGTGTATCCGCGATGAACTGGCTCGGAGTCCGTGAGCAGTCGCCTGCGGACTTGCGAGTGAATCCCATCTGCGCCTAGCAAAATATCCGCCTCTATCTCCTCCCCGTTTGCAAAGCTTGCGATAACCTTGTCTTTGTGGTCGTCGTACGTTACGAAACTGTGACCCAGCTTGAGCCACGCGGGTGGTAGTACATGCAACAGTGTGGACTGTAGATCGGCACGATGTACGGCAACCGACCTGGGAATTGAAAGTCGATTGAGCAGATTGCCGCGGTGGTCCAACCAGCGGATCTCGTTCATCTCGCCGGCGTGTGAGAGGATCCTGTCTGCCAGTCCAAGACGTTCGAGGACGCGCAGGGCATTGGGCCAGATGGCAATCGCCGCGCCCACGTCGAGTAGCGCCGGGGCCTGTTCGTAGACCTCAGCCTCGAATCCGAATTCTTTGAGAGCAAGCGCGGTAGTTAAACCACCAATACCGCCGCCAACGATGGCGATACGCAGCATTCAGGAATCTTTTTTCGTTTGCGCGTCGATTGCAGGAGCTCTCCAGTCGCACAGCATTGAGGACGTAATTGACGTCAACATTCCTGCCAGTCCGCTGGTTAGGACAAAGCATACCAGCAAGCGCAGACTGAGATCAGCGAAAAGTCCCGTGGCGGTTGCCGCGCCATAGATGAGAAGCAGAGAGCCTCCAACGATCCCCACGATCGTGCCGATTACCGGGCTGCGTTCAAGCAGTCCGATGATGAATCCGAACGGCAAACCAAATATGATGCCGTACACGCCCACGACAAACACGGTGAACATGACCGCCTCTATGGTTAAATTCCAGCCTCCCTCTCTTGCTGACTGGTAAAAAAGGAACAGCGCGTAGATGGTGAAATTCAAGGTCGTGAAAACCGCACCGCTTACGGTGCTGGCAATTATCCGAAAGGCCTTCATGTGCGCACCTCCCCGGCGTACGCTCGAACAAAATCAGGAGCACCAGCGCAGGTCGCCTACGCAGAACGGAGCAGGATGAGGCAGGCCATTCCTGATCTGTTCCGGCGTAAACCGTCGCGTCGGTACGAGGTCGTAGGGAACCGGAACCACCGGCGAAGAGGATTCGACTACTCCTTCCGCGAGAATTCGAACTTGAGCCACGGAAACCAGTGGCACCTTCATTGTGCACTCAAATACTCGCGCCATGATCTCATGACACCAAACAGGCAAGGGAAACATCACAGGCTTTTTGCCAATCACTTCTGCTACACGCCGCACGGCTTCACTCAAATAGATCTCCTCGGGGCCCAACAGCGCAATCGTCTGCCGTTTCAAACGGCGATCGACTAAGGCCGCGCGCATGACGTGCACAAGATCTTCAACCGCTAACGGACGAACCGTACGATCCTTAAAACCAACGAAGGCGAAAACGGGAAACGTATGCAAAGCATGACTCAGATGATCGAGCATGTGATCGCCCCGTCCGTAGACAACGCCGGCTTTTATGATCGTGTAATCCAAACCAGAGTCGCGCACGATCTCTTCCGCCGCCCACTTCGACTCGTGATAAGCGGAGCCACAGTCGGGTCGCGCGCGCAGAAAACTCATCAACACAATCTTTCCGGCTCCTGCACGTCGCGCTGCTTCGACAACATTCCTCGTGGCTTCGACATGGACGTGTGCGTACGTCTGATCGCCAATTTCACGGTTGATACCCGCACAATGTGCGACCGCCTGACAACCGGCAAATGCGGCTGTCAACTGGTCTACATCATCAAGCCGCGCTCTCACAACATCATTGCCGGCGCCACTGCGCCGTCCGAGTCGCACGACTTCATGTCCTTCGCTAGTCAGCCGTGTTGCCAAGTGACTTCCGACAAAACCGGTTGCGCCAGTAATGGCGACTCTCATGATCTTGCTCCTAGTCGATCAGGTAGTAATGGATCTCTTCGTTAAGAAACGATAACGCGACGTCTGTTTGTCGCCAACGTGATAGCAGAAACATGGCCCAAACCCCGAGATAGGCCAGAACAACGTAGCGAAATGTGTCGAACATTACCGGAAAGGTGACTATCCAGATAATGAGCGGCACAAGCGCGATCGCGGAAAGTGCCGCTACGAACCCGAAGTCTGTTCTCATGAACACGACTACAAGACTTGCTGTTAAATGACCGCACAAGAGCATGGCCCCGATTAGTTCGTTATACAGATCGGCGTTCTTTTGAAGGTAAATCAGTGTGACCACTGATTCCATAAACAGCGATACAACTACGATTCGGAGTACGAAGCCGGTAAGACCTGCAAGCAGTCGAGACAACCGCCGGACTGCTTCACCTCCACGAACCAACTCGCGTCCGACTCGCAGTCGAGAGTGTGTCAGCAAACCGATCATGATGGCGGGAAGCAAGATCCATCCGAGCAGCCAAAGCTGTTGGTCGGGTCTTGGGTGTTCGTTGAAGAGGATTAGTGCGAAGTAAGCCCACCCAGGGAAGAGGATTGTCGCGGCAATTGCGCAGCGAACAATCCCATTCAACGGCTCAGCGTCCGATCTCGTGCAGGCCCAGATGATCACACCCGGCAGCACCCCTACGATCAAACCGAGAATCAAGAACAACGCGCATACGACTAACACAATAAGATTAGGCTCGTAACGAGACCAGAAAAGCGGAACGACAAACAGGATGAAATACGCGAACATCGAACCCACGGCCGCCTGCGCGACAAAGGTCATCAAAGGAAGTCGATGTTCACGGTACGGGCGCCAGGGTCGTCCTTGAATCGTCTCATCAATGGAGCGAGTGTCATTCATTTTTCCTCGCTTTCATCCGGCAGCGCCTCTCGAATCTCTTCGACCAACCGCAGTGTCTGTTTGCGCAACGGTCTCATGAATGGGTTGCTGGCGAGGTGAATCAGTTTGTCGAGCAAATCTACGGTGTGATCGATCAGCCGATACGTGCGGCGATGTTTTGGTGACGGATCGTGAATCCAAAACAACACGATCCCCACGTGATAAACCCAAAGCAGGTAAGGCAGTTCCGCTCGCAGGTCCTTTGGAATGCGCGCTTTCGTTCCCTCAATTACTCTCGCAAACAGTTCGATGCTCGCTTCTCTCACGGGATCTGATTCGTCTGAGAATGGATTCAACGGACTTTCAGGATGAGCTGCTGTTTTGAAGAGCACGCCCGCAAACTGGTGATACGGCTCCATGGTGTCGAACTTAAGACGCATTACAGTGAGCAGGCGTGCTTTCAGTGAGTCCTTGTTTTCCAGGGCAGGCAGCGAAACGGCGACATGTTCATCGTGCAGGCGTTGGTAGAACGCCTGGATCAGATATTCTTTCGAGCGAAAGTAGTAGTAGGCGTTGCCGAGCGACACGCCTGCCTTTTCGGCAATCGCGCGCATCGTTGTTTCTTCGTAGCCTCGCTCGCGAAATATTTCGAGCGCGGTTTCGAGGATCAGCGACTTGGTCTGATCGCCCTTCTGGGTTTTTGTCGCCTTCTTTTTGCGCATCGCTGCCATGATTACCTCGTTAGCCCAGCAACTCTGCTGATCTGGTACCGGTTCTGTGAGATTGCCGAGACCACGCGCTTCGTCGTCGGCAACAGTTCCGGACTCGCGAGTCGATACGACCAATCCCGGTATCGATTGAGTGCCCACAACACCATCAGCCACGCCTTTGGACCGAAGTAAACCTCGCCGTTATCGCCAATCACGGTCAAGTCTTTCTTCGTGAGCTCGTGGTTGAGTTGCGGAAAGCGCCGCCGCGCTTCTTCAGACGCGCACGGCACAAACGTCAGATCGATCAGCTTTGGCTGTTCCGCGAGCCACTCGTGTGCGCGGCGACACAACCCGCACTCGGGATCGTAAAGAACGTTTAGGCCGTACATGGCTTTACGCCGCCTCCTCCTGAACGGTGGTGAATGCGTCAGGGCCGACAGGCGGTTGGTTGTTACGGGTACTGCTGCGCCGGCGCATGCGGCTGAAAACAAAGAGATTGAAGAAGTGCATGCCGCCGAGTACGATCAGCACCATTCCAATCTTCACGGACAACGCCTCAATGCCTTCCTGCACATTGGTGATGAGGTAGCCGAGTTTCAACGCCAGACTGACGTAGCCGAAGTTAATCAGGTAAAACCCGACCACGAGCAGGTGATTGACGGAATCCGCAAGCGCCTCATTGCCGTGGAAAACGTCAACCAGGAAGATGCGGCCATTTTTGTGGAGCGTGTGGGCGACCCAGATAGTCAGGGCAATGCTGATCGCCAGGTAAACCAGGTAGGTGCTTACTACGATTGTCATGGTCAGCCTCCTTGAGCTGAATTTGAACACGTTCAACTAACCGCAGCCTACGCCTGTTCGGGAGGGCTGTCAAGCACTTTTTTGAACGGGTTCAAAATATTGTCGATTGTCGATTGCCAATTGCCGATTGGTAGGCGGGACAGGGCATTCCGCTGGTTCTTCAAATCGACAATCGGCAATGGGCAATCGGAAATGAACGGGGTTTGTGTTATTGTGCGTGCAGCGCAGACATCTCAGTTCGTTACTTTAGTTACCCAAGGAGAACCTGATTGGCAGCAGAAGATCTGATCCCGGCGGAGGGCACGATTATCGACAAGCAGCCCAACGCCTTCTTCAAAGTGCGTCTCGACAACAGCGAACACGTCGTGCTCGCAGCGATTTCCGGCAAGATGCGCAAAAACCGCATCCGCATCCTCGTCGGCGATCGCGTCGCCGTCGAAATGTCGCCCTACGACTTGTCCCGCGGCCGCATCACTTATCGCTACAAATAACAGCTCTTAGTCGCCCCTGAGAGAGGCTCGTTTTGACGCGTATTTCCGTGACGCCTCCGATTGGGCGTGGTAGTATGCCCTTGTTATGCATGCCGATGTCGTTCTCATACGGCTTCTTTTCGCGGCAATTCTGATAGCAGCGGGATACATCCTCAAACCAATAGCTGGGGATGCATGGATCTCTGCCGCCGTCGGCGCGTTGATCGCGATCTGCATAATCCTGTTTGAGCTCAGAATTCGTCGCGCGAGTCTTAAAACTCTCATTGGCGCCGCGTGTGGTTCCATCCTGGGAATCCTCGGCGCGTATTTAATTGGTTCACTGATCAGCCGTCAGGAATCAATTGAGGCCGAGAGTAAAACGTTTCTCACGTTAGCACTCACGTTCTTCATGGCCTATGTCGGCCTGATGGTCGGCGCCGCCAAAGGTGACTATCTCGATCTCTCCGCACTCGGTGGCATCTTCAGCGATAAGGTCACACGCCGCGATCTAAAGATTCTCGACACTTCAGTAATTATTGACGGCCGCATCGCGGATGTTGCGGAAACGGGGTTTCTGACCGGTTCGCTGATCATTCCGCAGTTCATCTTGCGGGAGTTGCAACAGGTCGCTGATTCGCCAGATTCGTCCAAGCGCCAGCGCGGCCGCCGCGGATTGGACATGCTGAATCGTTTGCAGAACAACAGCTCGCTCGATATCCAGATCGTCGAGACTGATTTCCCTTCAGTGCGCGAAGTCGATCTGAAGTTGATCGAACTCGGCAAACAGCTCGATGCCGTGATCGTCACCAACGACTTCAACCTGAATAAGGTGTCGCAGCTACGCGGCGTCAGTGTGCTCAACATCAACGAGCTGGCGAACGCGCTCAAGCCGGTCGTGCTTCCGGGCGAGGCGATGCGAGTGTTCATCCTGAAAGAGGGCAAGGAATACAATCAGGGTGTCGCTTATCTCGACGACGGCACGATGGTCGTGGTTGATAACGCGCGACGGTTGATCGGCAAGAACGCCGATATCGCCGTGACGAGCGTGTTGCAAACAACTGCCGGCAAGATGATCTTCGGACGCCTCTGGGAAGAAGCGGAGAACGGTCACAGCGACATTCATCGCACGAACGGCAGTTCGCGGCGACAAATGCGAGACTCGCGTAGTGGTCCGCACCCGGTTCGTATAACCGACAGTGAGCCCATCACAGAGAGCTGACTCTTCGCACTTCATTAGTGCGCCTGATTTCTCTTCATGAACATTGCGATCATCGCCGCAGCCGGAACAGGGTCCCGGATGGCGAGCGATCGGCCAAAGCAGTTTCTGCAACTTGCAGGAACGCCCATAATCTTTCACACTCTCAAACCCTTCGAGCTGTGTGACAGCATTCAGGAAGTAATAGTAGTTTTACCGGCAGAGGAGTCGGCGGCGTTTCTTGCTGCGGCGGGTAAATACGGTTTGCGAAAACTCGCGCGCGTTGTTCCCGGCGGAGCCACACGCGCCGACTCGGTCAAGCGAGGTCTATCAGCCATCAGGCCGGCGACGGCGGAGATCGTCGCTGTCCATGATGGCGTTCGTCCCTTTGTGACGGTCGAGGAGATCGACAACACTGTTGAGGCCGCGCGTCGCGATGGCGCGGCGATCCTGGCGACGCCGGTAACCGACACGATCAAGCTGGTCGAAGGCAATTCAGTGGTCCAGACTCTGGAACGCCGGAACCTACGGCAGGCGTTAACGCCGCAGTGTTTTCGTTACGACGTGCTCCGCCGGGCCTACGACGAAGCGGACGTGAATGACCCGTCGTTGA
>DASZDV010000412.1:0-10922 GCA_035941575.1 Pyrinomonadaceae bacterium | reverse complement strand
GGTTTACATTTTCGGCGGCTACCCTAAGCAACCTAAGCCGGTAAAACGAGATGTCAGTCTGACTGACGGCGTCGTCACGGATGTGACTGTGACGCTCGATCTCGCAACGATTACGAATCCTTAACTCCTAACAGACGAGCCTCCAATGTTACTTAAGACAAACCTCTGCGTGTTACTCGCTGTTGTCCTCCTTATTTGCTGCATTCATGTTTGCGCGCAGACACAACTTCAAACGCCGGCACCCGCCGCGGCCAACACAGAAGAGCCAACGATCGGAACTATCACCGGTTCCGTTGTAAATGAAAGTGGACAGCCACTCGCGGGCGTGACGGTGAATGTCAGGGATGTGAATCCGTCCGGTGCTGGAAAACAATCGACGACAGATGCAGAAGGAAACTTTCGTTTCACCGGTCTGGCTCCGTCGCTTTACTATGTTTCGGCATACCTTCCTCCTTATGTAGCGCCACCGTTTGATCCAACGGCGGCTCATCACCGCATCGGTGATTCCGTAAAAATCGAAATGGTTCGCGGTGGCGTGATCACCGGCACAGTGACCACTGCTTCGGGAGATCCAGTCATCGGTATACGCGTGCGCGCCGCAATGATCCGAAACGCGAAAGATGAAACTCCGGCGCTTGGAAGTTTTGCTTTTACAGAGCGCACCACTGACGATCGGGGCGTGTATCGGATCTTTGGCATGCGTCCGGGAACATATCTCGTTAGCGCCGGCGGATCCGCGTCGCCACAAGCTTTCTCAGTCAGTCCCTTTGATTGGGATATGCCGACGTACTCGCCGTCGGGGACGCGCGACAATGCCGCTGAAATAAGCGTGCGACCAGGTGAAGAAACGACTGCAGATATTCGTTACCGCAGTGAGCCGGGTCGCACAGTCAGTGGCTCAGTTAAGCTCACGGGGCCACAATCCAACATTAATGTTTCGATAACCGCAGCCGGAGGCGTCTTTCCAATCGCAAACACGTTTCAAGTTCCGGGAAACCGCAATTTCTCATTTAATGGTATTGGCGATGGTGAATACGACCTTGTAGCGCAGGAAGTAAAGACAACCTCTGCTCCTACGCCGATACCTGAGTTGCTAATGTCCGAACCGCGTCGCGTTACAGTTAAAGGCGCCGATGTTACGGGTATCGAATTAGTGACGCGGCCACTTGGGTCTATCACGGGTCGCGTCGTGCTGGAGCCGTCAAAGATTCCCGCATGTGAAGGTAAGCGCCGGCCGTTATACGCTGAGACGCTTATCGTGCCGCAACGTCCTGAGAAGGATCCGAACGACAAAGACTCGCCAGCGTTTTTGCGGATGCTTTCCGGCTCAACATCGCCCGACGCAAAAGGAGACTTCACACTGCGCAACCTGACGCCGACTCGTTATCTGCTCGACACGCGCTTCTATGCGCGCTACTGGTATCTCAGTTCGATCACCATTCCAGGCACACCCAAAGTCGATGCCGCGGCAAACTGGACGACGTTGAAATCAGGAGAGCAGATTGCGAATCTGACGATAACGATCGCAGAGGGTGCCGCTTCGTTGCGTGGCCGCGTCAGTGCGGCAAGTGGCGACATTCCCGTTGGTGGTGGTGTTTATCTGCTACCGGCCGAACGCGAAAAGATCGCAGACGTGCTGCGTTACTTCGTCGCTCCAGTTGCGGCAGACGGAACGTTTACACTCGGCAATATACCGCCAGGTCGTTATCTCGCGTCAGTTCAGCCGATCGATTCGCAGACGAGCACGACATACAAGTTGCGCTTACCGGAAGCAGCAGAAAAACGAACGAAAGTGCGACGCGCTGTCGAGGCACAGAAAACGGATCTCGAGTTAAAACCGTGTCAAAACCTCACCGACTTTCAATTAGCAGTGAAGCAATAGGACGCTGAGTCCTATAGGACATATACGTATCAGTCCTATCGGACATGTACGACTCCATTTAGGTTGACGCTTCGCAAGATCGCTTGCTAGACTTCAGCTACTTACCAATTAGGGCTTCCGACGCAACCCGCGTCACTCGTTTAATCCCCGAAGACCTGCGCGTGCGGCGCAGTCTGATGTTTCCAAATTCGATGGAGGTGCATGGTGGGCTTCAAAGTCGGCCAGAAAGTCGTTTACCCGAATCACGGAATCGGGACCATCGAGCAAATAGAACAGAAGCAAATAGGCGCTACGCTCCTTCCTTTCTACACGCTTCGTCTAGCTGCTAACAACTCCCTGGTCTTAGTTCCGGTATCGAATGCTTCAGAAGTTGGCCTGCGAGCCCCAATCTCATCGGGCGAGTGTGAAATGCTTTTCAAGGCATTGGCAGATGATTTTTCCTCCCCCGTTAATGATTGGAAGGATCGCTTCAAGGAATTCTCAGAAAAGATGCGCACCGGCGACATTTTTGAAGTAGCCGAGGTGCTCAAACACCTGACTTATCTGAGCAATCTCAAACCACTCTCATTTCGCGAGCAGCGGATGCTCGAACGTTCACGTTACCTGGTGGTCTCAGAGTTGGCAGCAGTTTGCCGCCAACCCGAGTGTCATATCGAACCTCGCGTCGAGCAGGCACTCGCTCGCGCCCGTGCCAAACACGAGAGGCGTCCAGTCCGAACCCGGGCAGCCGGAGCCGCTGCCGGCCATTAGTTAACTAGTCACCCGATAACCCCCAAAACCCCTGAAAACGCCTTGCGTTTCTCGGTTACTTGAGGTCTGCGCGGTCGTGAACGTCCGCGGCTTCGTGCTATCATTCCGGCCTTCGAGGAGAACTGTATCGACGGGCGATCCTTACTCGCCACCTAATAATGGACGAACTACCAAGTATCTGGCTCGGGCTCCTGTTCGCACAAGGCGAAGCAGCCGTTTCTCACGCCATCAACGGAGCCGTACTAATAAAACTTTTTTCAGTCCTGTTGCTGGTCGCCGCCAACGGGTTTTTTGTCGCCGCTGAATTTGCACTCGTCGGCGTGCGCGCGTCGCGTATCGAGACGCTTGCCGCCGGCGGAAGCCGCACTGCTAAACGGTTGTTGAACCTGCTCAAGAACCTCAACCAGTATTTGTCTGCCTGCCAACTAGGAATTACGCTCGCGTCGCTCGCACTCGGTTGGATAGGCGAACCCGCAATCGCGCGGCTGCTCGAAGGACCCTTGGCTGGACTCTCCGACACCTGGCGACATTCGATCGCTTTCTTGGTCGCGTTCTCGATCATCACTTCGTTACACATCGTGCTCGGTGAACAGGCGCCGAAATTAATCGGTCTCGCGCTCGCGGAAAGAGTGGCGTTGGCGATCACTCTGCCGATGGAGTTGTTTTACAAAGTTTTTAGTTTGCCGATTCGCGCGTTGGATTGGGCGAGTGCTCGCGCTGTCCAACTCGTCGGAATCAAAGCGACTGCCGACAACGCCTCAACTTACACCGAAGAAGAAATACGAAAGCTGATTGACATCTCGCGTGACAGCGGACACCTGCGCGCCGAAGAGCGACGCCTGATTCATCGCGTGTTTGAGTTTTCCGATACCCTCGTGCGTGAGGCGATGGTACCGCGAACGGAAATGGCCGCAATTCCAAGCACTTGCTCGCTCGAAGAGATCACAAAGGCGTTTGACCAGCATCGCTATTCGCGTTTGCCTGTCTATCGTGAGTCGTTCGACGACGTGATTGGTTTCATTCACAGTAAGGATGTGATGCCGTATCTTTTGCATCCCGAAAAATTCAAACTCGAGGACGTGCTGCAACCACCGCTTTACGTCGTTGACACAGCGCGTTTGGAACACGTCCTGCGGCAGATGCAAAAAGCGAAAATGCATTTCGGTTTTGTCGTGGACGAACACGGAGGACTCGAAGGCGTCATCACGCTCGAAGATCTGTTGGAAGAGATCGTGGGAGACATCTCTGACGAACACGATGAAGAAGTAAATGAACAGATCACCGAAATCGATCCGTCAACGTTTGTTCTCGCAGGTGGGCTCGCGGTGCGCGATCTGAACAGGCGTTTGAAAACGGCAGTTCCCGAATCTGAGACGTATACGACGATCGGTGGCTTCTTAATGACTGAAGCAGGACACGTGTTGAAGCCCGGTGAAGTAGTGAAATACGACGGACTCGTGTTCCATGTTGAGCGAGTTGAAAAACGCCGCGTGATGCGCATCAAGCTGGAGATTCTCGAAACTGACGCAGAAGAAGGGGAAGCAAAGGATGAGCTGGATCGAGCACGTTCTAGCGCGTGAAATACTTGACTCTCGCGGCAATCCAACCGTCGAAGCTGAAGTTGTTCTTGCCGATGGTCAAATCGGACGTGCGGCAGTGCCTTCAGGAGCTTCAACCGGTGAGAACGAGGCGGTCGAACTGCGCGACGGCGATCCAAAGCGTTACGGCGGCAAAGGCGTTTTAAAGGCGGTGCAAAACGTCAACGAAGTCATCGCGCCGGCGCTCGAGGGATTCGATGCTCTCGATCAGGCCGAAGTCGATCGCGCATTGATCGAGTTGGACGGCACAAAAACAAAATCAAAGCTCGGCGCGAACGCGTTGCTCGCAGTATCGCTCGCGACTGCGCGCGCCGCGGCACTGCACCTCGAATTGCCGCTCTACCGTTATCTCGGTGGTCCGAACTCGCGCACGCTGCCCGTGCCGATGATGAACATCATCAACGGTGGCGCGCACGCCGATAACAACGTCGACTTTCAGGAGTTCATGGTCGTGCCTGTCGGTGCGCCAAGTTTTAGCGAGGCGTTGCGTGTTGGTGCCGAGATCTTTCACACGCTCAAAAAAATACTGAAGGGAAAAAAATACGCGACGAGCGTTGGCGACGAAGGTGGCTTCGCACCAAACTTCCGCTCGAACGAAGAAGCGATCGAGACGGTCGTCGAAGCAATTACAGGAGCAGGCTACAAGCCAGGAACTGACGTCTTGCTGGCGCTCGATCCCGCCGCCAGCGAGTTTTACGAAAACGGAGTTTACGTTTTCAAGAAGAGCGACGGCAGAAAGTTAACGAACGCGGAGATGGTGAAGTACTGGAAAACGTGGTGTGAAAACTACCCCATAGTCTCTATTGAAGATGGGATGGCCGAAAGCGATTGGGACGGATGGAAGTTGCTTACCGATGAACTCGGAAAGAGAATACAACTCGTCGGCGACGATCTCTTCGTTACCAATACGACATTTTTGCAAAAGGGAATCGATCTCGGCGTCGCAAATTCGATTCTGATCAAAGTGAACCAGATCGGCACGCTCACAGAAACACTCGACTGCATCGAGCTCGCGCAAAGGAATTGTCGCACGGCGATCATCTCGCATCGTTCCGGCGAAACTGAAGATCCATTTATTGCGGACCTCGCCGTCGCCACGAACGCCGGACAGATCAAGACGGGATCTTTGTCGCGCACGGATCGCGTCGCTAAATACAACCAGTTACTGCGCATCGAAGAAGACCTGCGCGACGCCTCACTTTATCCGGGGATCAAGGCATTCCATCAACAGCCACAAAGAGGCACAAAAGGCACAAAGGAGGGGTAAGTGTTACTGTCAAGTTGTTTCGCTTGGCTTGGTTTTCCTGGTTTGTGTTTCTTGTGCCTTTTCGTGGCTCAACTAGAGGTGAGGTTTGAGTAAAAAACGCGGTCCGCTTGCGCTGATCATCATCGATGGTTGGGGTCATTCACCGGCGCGTGACGGCAATGCAATCGCTCTCGCTGCGACGCCTTTCTACGATGAAATTTGCGACAAGTATCCGCAGACGCTGCTCGAAGCGCACGGCTCGCGTGTCGGCCTTCCCGCGGGCGTGATGGGAAACTCGGAGGTGGGCCATCTGAACATCGGTTCCGGTCGCGTGATTCGCATGGATGTTTCGCTAGTAGATCATGAGATCGAGACCGGCGAGTTTTTCCGGAATGGGGTTTTGAACACGGCATTCACAGGCGCGCGCGACCGCGGCAAAGCGTTACATCTGATGGGCCTGCTCTCGGATGGACAGGTTCACTCATCGTTGACGCACCTGTACGCGTTGTTGAAGCTGGCGCGGGACCTCGAGGTGCCGCAGGTTTTTGTTCATGCCTTTCTCGATGGCCGCGACACGCCTCCGTCATCTGCTGTTCAGTACCTGGCTGCGTTACAGAAAAAGATTGAAGAGATCGGTCGCGGCGAGATCGCGTCAGTTGTCGGCCGTTACTACGCGATGGATCGCGATAAACGTTGGGAACGCACCAAACGCGCGTACGATCTGCTGGTCCAGGGCATTGGTGAAAAGAGTAGAGATCCGGTTGAAGCGGTAAGAAAGTCGTACGAGCGAGGTGTTACCGATGAGTTTGTCGAGCCGATATCGATCGTACGTGAACACGCCGAACCCGTTGCGACTATCCGTGACGGCGATGCGGTAGTGTTTTTTAACTTTCGTCCGGACCGCGCGCGACAATTGACACGAGCGCTGGCGATTCCGGGATTTAACGAGTTTGACGTTTCGGATCGGCCGGGAATCAAATTTGTCTGCTTCACGATGTACGACAGAACTTTTGATCTGCCGATCGCGTTTCCACCGCGACACCATGACAATGTGCTGGCGGAGGTTTGGGCCAACGTGCGTGTCCGTAATTATCGACTGGCTGAAACGGAGAAGTATGCGCACGTGACCTATTTTTTTAATGGTGGCGTAGAGAAAGAGTTCGAGTGCGAACGCCGCTTGCTCGTGCCTTCGCCGAAGATCGCGACTTACGATCTCGAACCGGAGATGTCGGTCTTCAAAGTTACCGATAAGGTGCTGCGCGGCATTGATGAAGCAGAGACCGATGTGTTCGTCGTCAACTTTGCCAACCCCGACATGGTGGGCCACACCGGCAAACTCGATAAGACAATCGATGCGTGCCAGTACGTCGACACCTGTCTTGGTTGGATAACAAAACGAATGCAGGAAGCGCGCGGGACCACGATCATCACCGCCGACCACGGTAACGCCGAACAGATGATCGATCTTTTGACGGGCAGTCCGCACACAGCGCACACAACTAATCCAGTTCCTTTTCACTTGGTTGACGAGGAGTTTCGAGGCGTCAAGTTGCGTGAAGGTGGCGCACTCGAAGACGTCGCGCCCACCATGCTTTCATTACTCGGACTGGAGAAACCGGTTGAAATGACCGGACGAGATTTGCGAGAGAGTTAGTGGTTACGTGCAGTTTGATCCGCGCAACATACTCGTCATCGATTTTGGCCAGCTTGGTGATGTAGTCCTCAGTTTGCCCGCGTTGCGCGCCATTCGTGATCGTTTCCCACGCGCCCGAATAACAGTTGCCGTCGGCAAGCCGGGGGGTGAGATCGTCAGACTCTCCGGCTATGCGAATGAAGTGCTGGAGGTCGATCGCGTTGCGTTGCGCGACGGCGTGAAGCTCGTTTCGATCGGACGCATCTTCAAATTCGTCGGACAAGTGCGAAAGTCGAAGTACGACTTCGTCATCGATCTTCACAGCCTGTCCGAAACCAACCTGCTTGGTTTTCTTTCCGGTGCGCCTCGACGACTCTACGCACGCCGACCTGGCCGTTCGCTGGATTACCTCGCCAACTTCGAACCACGCCCACCGAGAGAAGCAAAGAAGGCACATGCGGTAGATCGCTACCTCGATGTCATAAAGCCGCTTGGGATCGAGAACGCTCCTCGTACGCCTGTACTTCGAACCGCTACTGATGCCAACACAGCAGTTGAAGCGCTGTTGAAAAAAGAGCACGCGAACTCAGGTGCGTTACTGGCTGGAATCTTTCCCGGGGCGGGCCATGCCTCGCGTCTTTGGCCGCTCGAACACTTTGCCGAGGTCGCCGACCACCTCATTCGAAACGACGGCGTGCGCATCGTTGTCTTCGCAGGGCCTGAGGAACGAGCGATTCTGGCGCAAATGAAGAAGCTGTTTCCCGCGGGCACAATCTTTCTTGACCGTTTAACAATCCCGCAACTGGTGTCGGCTCAGGCCCGCCTGACCTTGTTTATTTCCAACGATACGGGGCCGGCACACACGGCCGCGGCGGTGGGGACACCCGTAGTCATGGTAATGGACCGGCCAAACCCTCACAGTTTCACGCCTGTCGGCGACCAGCACCGTCTGATTTTTGGACAGGAAATCACCCAAATTTCCGTCGAACAGGTCTATCACGCCGCCCGTGAGGTCCTCGCCCAAAGCCGCACGGAAAGATTAAGATCGCTGTAGACAAACATAGTTTAACTCCGTTAGTATGGTTCGGGCTCCTTAGAGCTTCCGGCGGAACTGGGAGTTTGACCGCCCGCCTCACGAGAATCTTTCCAAATTTGACCTGCCTCAGCGAATTGGAGAAAACAATGCTTAGAACGTCGATTCGATTAAGTTGCTTCATGCTTTGCCTTCTGGTTTCTGGGGCCGCGGCAATCGCCCAGACAAACCTCACGGCTAAAGCTGGAAATGCCCCTGCGGTAACTGCCCCGGCCGAAACCGACCGTTCACGAGACGGGCTCACTGGACCTGTGCGCCGCGTACGCACGGAAGTCGCCAAGCTGGTTTCCACTGACGGACGTTTGGCCGAAGGCAAGCACGTGTTGGTAGAGCTGGTCGCCTACGACATCAAGGGCAACAAGGTTGAGAACCAGTACTTTCCAATCGCCGGCGCCACGCTGACAGGCAAAGAAGTCTACAAGTACGACGAAAAAGGCAACATCAGTGAGATGACCCTGCTCAATCCCGACGGAACGTTGGCGAGCAAGGAGATCTACAAATACGAATTCGATTTCGCCGGTAACTGGAACAAGATGACGACCTCGGTAGCGGTCGTCGATGGACGTGGCATCACCTTTGAGCCGACGGAAATCACGTATCGCTCCATCATGTACTACCTCGACGAGAACATGGTGAAGATGGTCCAACCTGGTGCTGCTGCGACCACGACCCCGCAACCCACCGCTCCTGCCGCAGCGAATACGGCCGCGAACACGACCGCGAACACGGTAGCGAAGCCCCCGGAAACGAAACCGGCGGAAACGAAACCGGTCGAGATGAGGGCGGGCAATAACAAGTCACGCGATAATCGCAAGAACGCACCGGTGCAAGCACCCGAACTGCCTGCCGCTTCGAATGCGGCAACTAAACTTGCAGCAACTCCTCTTGACCTGAAGACACCGGCAGTCAACACGAGCCAGGAAGTACCTCTCATCAATCTCGATTCTGAACCTCCACCGAGTCCTGGTCCACGTCCGATTTTGAAGCCAGTGTCTGGTGGTGTTCTCAACGGCACGGCGATCACATTGCCACCGCCGGTTTATCCGGAATCTGCCAAGCGAATGAGAACTCAGGGTACGGTGGTTGTAGACGTGATTCTCGATGAAACCGGAAAAGTCGTTTCCGCGACTGCGTCGAGTGGTCCAGCTGTTCTGCGCGACGCGGCGGTCTCGGCAGCTCTCAAAGCCAGGTTCTCTCCCACAAAACTTTCGGGCCAGCCCGTGAAAGTTTCCGGCGTGATCAACTATAAGTTCACGCTGCTTCCCTAAACCTGCGTTTTACCTTGGGGCGCGCCGGAGACGTCTGACGCGCCTTTCTCCCCCGACTTTCCAATCTTGATTGTCTTTTCGTAGAAGGGACTTGTTCTCATGGCACTAACTGGACACCTCAGTGATCTTTCACTCTCAGAACTGATCGAGTTTTTCTGCAATCAACGCAAGAGCGGACGATTGAAAGTGCTCTATCCGCAAGGCGCCGGTTACTTCTACCTCCAAAGCGGATCCGTTGTGGATGCGCGTATCGGCGCGCTGCACGGAATTGACGCTGTTTACTATGCATTGACATTGCCGAACGCCAAGTTTGAATTCAGCGTTGATGCGCAAGCAGGAAATCGGACCATCAACCAACCGTGGACGCAGGTCGTGTTGGAAGGATTGCGCCGGTTGGATGAAAACATTGCTCCGGGTGTCGCGTTTCCGCCGGACTACGTTCAGGAGCCTGATGAACTCCAGCCCACCGAAAACAAGTCTGAGACAAGTGCCGAAGTAGAAAAGTCTTTTGCCCCTGCGTTTCTGAATTTTGGGAAAGAGTCGCTGGAACGCCGCAAACCGATGTTTATCGGCGCCGCGGTCGTAGCAGTATTGGCGAGCGTGGCCGTGATTGGTATTCCGGCTGGTTGGTACAGCACCAAGAAATCGGGTCCGACCGCAGCCGAAGCGCCAACGGCTCAACCAGCAGCGCCGCAAACTGCGCAAGCGGAAGCACCAAGCCAACCCCAACCTTCAACTGAAGAAGCTGCACCGGCCAACGAGGATCCCGCCGCGGCAGCAAGACGTCGCGAAAAGGAACGGCGTGCTCGTGAAGCAGCCAAGGCTGGAGCGAACGCGGCTGTAGCTCCCACTGCGACGGCACCACCTGCTGACGCCAGCACGAAGCCGGGTGCGAAGCGCGTCGTGGTCACTGTTACGTACGACGAAACAGGAAGAGTGACGCAAGCCTCGGGTGGTGATGCGAACGCGCTGCGAATCGCACGTCAAAAACGCTTTCCAGCCGGCAAGGCCGGTTCGGCGACAGTTTCGATTCCGATTAACTGAAAAAATAGGTCCTATTGGACCAACACGACCTATACTCCCGCTAGCGCAAGAATCACTAACAGACCACGCTTGAGTCCCTGATCGCGGTTTCGCGGGTCGTACCACTCAGCGAGTGTGTGTGAGAAACCGGAAGTTCCTCCGGCTCCGAGCGTGACGGCCGGAATGCCGAGTGAGATCGGCAGGTTCGAATCGGTTGACGACTGATCGAGACGCGGTTCTGCGCCGAGCAGGCGGGTAGCTTCGACTGCGAGTTTGACGAGTTGTGAATCTGCGGGAGTTTCTCCAGACGGTCTCTCACCGATCAAATCCATCTTCAACGTTAACGGCGCATCGCCGGGGCGCCGTGTGGCGTTCTCTTCCTCGGTAGCCTCTTTCATGGCGCGCCTGAAGAACGCATCGAGTCGACGC
>DASZDV010000411.1:0-9629 GCA_035941575.1 Pyrinomonadaceae bacterium | reverse complement strand
CCAGGCGTTTGTTTCGGAGTTCTTGATCGGCAGCTACGCGTTGCTGGAACGATTGTCGGTCTGGCGCATTGGCCGTGCGGTCTTACGAACGCTGCACGTGCGAAAGGACAGCTATCGAGTGAGCTGGGACCAGATCGATCTGTCCGATCCACAGCGGCCACAGATCAAGTGTGGAGTTGATGAATTGGTGCGGCTCACATGAAAGGTTTCTCTTAATCCCTGTCCTACTTACCCTCGCTGGATGCGCCGCCGGAACACATCGCGACGGTCAAAAGCAGGCGACGGCCCCGAGTGTCTACAAAAGAGCACATTCCAGCTCACCAGTATCCTCTTTTGTACACACATCAGCACTCCTTTCCAGTGCTCGCATCCTCATTCGGTAGCAATACGGCTCGCGATTTAAGGATTTATCCTTTGGTCCCTCTTTCGCATAGGCACAGGTAAGTTCGAGCGAATGACATCGGCATCATCCGATGCGACTCGGACGGAACAGTTGAGGTCGCATATTTGACCCGTCCCAGAAAGGCAGACGTGAAACTATGAAATACCAAACCCTCAAATCACTCGCGATAACGCTTGTAACATTGCTCGTCGTGTGCGCAGGTTCAGTGGCATCCGCAAACGCCCAATCGAATCAACACATTTACGCGCAAATTCCTTTCAATTTTGTCGTGGGCGGCAAAACACTGAGCGCGGGCCAATACAGCATCTCCTCAGCGATGATGGACGGCTCAGCTCTTGTGGTCCGCAACGTGAAGGCGAAGGGTTCAGCAATTCGACTGAGCGCCCCGATTCAGAGCCAATCCCGCCAAAGACAAACACGGCTGGTTTTCCACCGCTATGGTGAAACTTATTTTCTCGCTGAAGTTTGGCAGAGCGGAAACAGCACCGGTCGGGTATTGCACGCGTCGAAGGCAGAGCGAGCGTTACAGCGGGAGCGTGCGCTGATTGCTCAGAACAGCTATGAAACCGTGGAGCTGATAGCGAGCGCTCGCTAAACGATTCGAACAGCAGGTCGTCACACACTGTTCCTCCCAACTGCGTAAACCAGAACGGCAACCGGAAGCGACCTCGGTTGCCGTTTTTGGCGTCTACTTGTCTCAAGTACCACTTCCGGGTTCGTCTGGTAAGTTGCGTGGCTGAGTCGCTCAAGCTTAGTGTTGAGCTGCTTTTCTTATGGCCGATTGTGACGATTGCATCTTCTGTAAGATCCTGGCGGGCGAGTTGGAGGTCAGTCTCGTCTATCGCGATGAGACGTGCGCGGCGTTCATGGACATCCAGCCGATTAATCCCGGCCACCTCCTCGTCATTCCCATCAGACACGCCGCTTATCTCTCGGAGCTGAAAGAAGAAGAAGGCGCACATATTTTCCGCGTCGCGCAACGGCTTGCCGCAGCGTTACGTTCGAGTGGCGTTAAGTGTGAAGGCGTAAACCTATTTCTCGCCGATGGTGAAGCGGCGATGCAGGAAGTTTTTCACGTTCACCTGCACGTCATTCCGCGTTACGGTGGTGACGGGTTCGGGTTGAAATTTCCGCGGACATATTTTCAGAAGCCTGCGAGGAAAGAGTTGAATGACGTAGCGGAAAAGATTAAGCGTGGACTGGAATCAAATTGATCAGTGAAACGGTCCCCAGACGTATCGCCCGCTTTTATCGATGTAGCCCGTCCCTCTTTCGCGGGTGCTGACCAGCGCAATCCCCTCTGCGAAATCCTTGACGTAGTCGTACTGTGGGCGGACAACCATCCGACCGCTGATATCTATGAAGCCCCACTGCGGGTAACCGGCCAGACCTCTCTGATGCTGAACCGCGGCTAATCCTTCCGAGAACTCGTTCGCGTACTCGTATTGCGGGCGGATCACCATCTGCCCGGTCTTGTCGATGTATCCGTTGTTCCTGTTAAGTCTGACGCGCGCCCGACCTCCTGAAAACTTATGAGCCTCGTCGAACTGTGGGCGAATGCGCACGCGGCCTTCTCTGTCGATGTACCCGAACTTATTGCCGATGCGAACCGCGGCTAAACCCTCGGAGAAGTTTGAGTCATCCGACAACTGGTAATCAACAGGGCCGATCACTAGCTTTCCAGTCTTATCGATGTAGCCCCTCTTATTTTCATCAATGTGCACCCACGCGAGTCCTTCCGAGAAGTCGCCTGCATACCTGAACTGCGGTTCAATGCGCACCCGTCCATCACGATCTATGAAGCCGAAGCCAGTTGCCAGGCTGACTGCGGCGAGACCTTCAGAGAAGCGCGGCACGTCGGATTGTCGTGAGAGCGGGATAACCATTCGGCCTGTCTTGTCGATGAAGCCTGCTGGTTCGTCGAACCAGAGCTTTGTCTGCACATACGCCAGTCCTTCGTGAAACTCCGAAACCCTTTCAAACTGCGGCTCAATCCGGACTTTGCCTGTCGTGTCGATGTAGCCATACTTTGAGTTCTTACCCAGCTCAGAGGGCGTTGAAATCCTCGCCATCCCGTCTGAAAAGTCTTCCACGGTCTCCTCGAACCTTGGCTCGAGCACAAGTTGCGCCGCCGCATCGATGAACACTTGCTCGTGATTGAGGTAGGCGGAGAACAACCTTGAAGGCGGCACACCCTGATGTTCGGGTGGACGCCGTCGGATGCGCGCCTTCGCCTCCTCGGTCGCGCGATTCAACCTGGAAAGGACCAACGCCGCTTGGCGCGAACTGACGACCTGCGGTCGCACTATCTCCCATTCTTCTTTGTCGACTTGCAACGCTGTCCCCGCCATTTTCAGCAGCGAGTAAACCTGACGCGACACAGGGCACTTGTGGTCATAGAGATGCATCAGCACGAGCGAAACGGCGCTGTCGTGCTCGCCCCAATCAAGGTGGCAATAGAACATGCGAATGTTGTGCGGATCGCGCTGAGCGAAGCAGGGCGTTGAGAGCTCGATAGCCTTCCGTATGGCCGCTTCAACTCCAGGGTCTGAAGACTTACTCGGTGGCGCCTTCTCGATGTTGAGGTCGAAGGATATTTTGATGTCGTTGCAGGAGTCCTGCTTCGAGCTGACGCCTAAGTCCCACGAGAGCAAGTCGGGGCTGCTAATCAATATGTGCTTCGGGTCCTTCCATACAGCCTCCATTTTGACGCGACCCCTGAGAGTTACAAGTTGGCAAACCTCGGCTCCGTCGGACAGGTTTAACTCGGACCGTGTGCGAAGTTCTGCGTACGTGTAGTTCGCAGAGGTGCAGTCGCGGTGATAGAGGTAAACCGCGACCGTGCCATCCGGAGATTCAACGCGCTTGATAAACGTATCGTGACAGTCTGCTTCGGCGCGAGAGGTGCCCGGCGAACCCAGCGCCGACAAGATGAGACAAAGAATAACTCCGCCTACCACGACCGTTAGCGAATAATCCCGATTCACTCGCATAGCTTACAAAACACAAAATCGTTATGGGAACCTCCCAAGTCCCCTGGAGAGCGGCTATCCCGCAAAAGTGAAGTTATGTTATAAACAGCCAGCAACCCCCGCCTATTGAAGGATGATTTCCCTGAACAGGATTTTGGCATAGGTCCGTCACCAGGAGCCCTCTAGTGAGGAAAAGAACCCGGCGTAACCGTTCGAATAATGTCGGTTTGCAGAAGGAACGAACCGGCATCCCCGGCTTCGATGAGATCACTAGCGGTGGACTGCCCGCCGGCCGCCCAACTCTAATCTGCGGCAGTGCCGGCGCGGGCAAAACCCTTTTCGGAATGGAATTCCTCGTCCGCGGCGCGATGCTTTACGATGAGCCCGGCGTCTTCATGTCTTTCGAAGAGACCGATCAGGAACTCGCCACCAACGTCGCTTCACTCGGTTTCGACGTCAACCAACTAATCGCTGATAAGAAACTCGTTCTCGATTACGTCTTCATCGAGCGCTCCGAAATCGAAGAGACCGGCGAGTACGATCTCGAAGCACTGTTTCTGCGTCTCGGACACGCACTGGAACAGGTGGGCGCCAAACGCGTCGTGCTCGACACTCTCGAAGCGCTCTTCTCTGCGCTACCGAACGAAGCCATCATCCGTGCAGAACTCCGCCGCCTGTTTCGTTGGCTAAAAGAAAGAGGAGTGACCGCAGTCATCACTTGCGAACGAGGCGAAGGAACACTAACCCGTTATGGTCTCGAAGAATATGTGGCTGACTGCGTGATCCTGCTCGATCACCGCGTGCAGAACCAGCTCTCCACGCGGCGCATGCGCATTGTTAAATACCGCGGCACCTCGCACGGCACGAACGAATACCCATTCATCATCGACGAGAAGGGTTTTTCCGTTTTGCCGATTACTTCGATCGGTCTCAACCACAAAGCGCCCACGCAACGAATCTCTACCGGCGATACGCGACTCGACACGATGTTAGGGGGCAAAGGTTTCTATCGCGGTAGTTCGATATTGGTTTCTGGTACGGCAGGCACAGGAAAGAGCACGATCGCCGCACACTTTGTGGATGCCTCCTGCCGGCGAGGCGAACGCGCACAGTTTTTCGCTTTCGAGGAATCGCAGGACCAGATCATCCGCAACATGCGCTCGATTGGTATCGATCTGGAGAAATACGTAAAGCAGGGTTTGTTGGACTTTAAAAATGCGCGGCCCTCAAACTTTGGACTAGAAGTTCATCTCGCTTTGATCCACAAGATGATCAGTGAATATGAACCGGAAGTTGTGGTAGTCGATCCGATCACGAATTTCCTGGCGGTTGGTGATATGACCGAAACCAAGGCGATGCTCACGCGGCTAATCGATTTTCTGAAGATGCGACAGATCACCGCGATGTTTACAAGTTTGACCGGAAGTACGAGCGAAATCGAAGACTCGGAAGTGGGTGTCTCATCACTGATGGACGCCTGGGTGCTGGTGAGGAACGTTGAATCTAACGGCGAACGCAATCGCGGTCTCTACGTTTTGAAAGCACGCGGCATTGCACACTCGAATCAGGTGCGCGAATTCCGCCTTACTGACCGCGGCATAGAACTTATCGACGCGTACGTTGGAACTGAAGGCGTGTTGATGGGGTCCGCACGTGCCGCGCAGACTGCGCGCGAGGCTGCCGCAGCGCTCCAGCGTGAAGAGTCGAAGCAACGCAAACAAAGAGAGTTGCAGCGCAAGCAGGAGTTGTACGAAGCACAACTGGTCGCGTTAAGGAGCGAGTACGAATCGGAACGCGCTGCGGTCCTTAAAGAGCTGGAGGAGGAAGAGAAACTAGAGACTGTTGCTGCGAATCAACGTGTCGAGATAGCCCGCTTGCGCCAGGCTGACATCTCCGTGGGACTCGAAGGGAACGGTTCACGAAAAACTCGGAAAGGAACGGACAGATGAAGTCAACCCCCACCAAACGAGCCCGGAACCGACAAAACGGGCGCACTTCACAAGCTGACGCCGGTGAGGCAGACCGCTGGAATCTGCGCCTGTACGTCGCCGGCCAAACACCCCGTTCGATGACCGCTTTTAAGAACCTAAAAAACATTTGCGAGGAGTACCTGAAAGGCCAGTACTACATTGAAGTGATTGATCTGATGGAGAACCCGACGCTGGCCCACGGCGATCAGATCCTGGCAATCCCAACATTGGTGCGAAAGCTGCCCCAACCGATTCGCAAGATCATTGGCGATCTTTCGAATACCGAACGCGTGCTGGTGGGTCTCGATATCCAACCGCGCCAGGAGTGATTATGCCGTTTGAAGAAGCTGTCAATAATCCCACACCGCAATCGGAATACAGTTTGCGCTTATACGTGGCCGGTTCGACTCCTCGTTCGTTAAAGGCAATCCACAATCTGAAGAGCTTGTGCGACGAACATTTGCCTGACGACTATGATCTCGAGGTCATCGATATTTACATGCACCCTGATGCGGCGCGCGAAGCACAGATCATTGCCGCACCGACCCTCATCAAAAGACTGCCAGCGCCCCTCCGCCGGTTTATCGGTGACTTGTCCAATAAACAGAAGTTACTGATTGGATTGGGCATCTGCGAATGAGCATGACAGAAAAAAAAGCGGAAGCAGTCGATAACGAAATTCTCGAACTTCGCCAACGTTTGAAAGAGGCAGAAGACACGCTGCGTGCGATTCGAAACGGCGAGGTCGATGCCCTGGTCATCGATGGTCCACAAGGCGAGGCGATCTACACACTCACGACTGCCGATTATCCGTATCGTCTCATGATCGATGAGATGAATCAGGGCGCCGTAAGTGTGTCGCCCGACTCAATCATTCTGTACAGCAACCGAAATTTCGCGAGCATTTTGGGTATTGAAGGCACAAACGTCAGCGGTACGGAGTTCGGTAATTACGTCGTTCACAAAATGCGCGATCAGTTTCTGAAGGACTTGGAGCAAGCGCGCGTTGAGGGGGTTCGCCGCGATTATCTGCTGAAGCATCAGACGGGCAGGGAGATAGCCGTGCTGATCTCTTTCGCGACGCTTCAACCGCAAACCAATTCCATCAGTATCGTCGTTACCGATCTAACTGCGCAGAAAGAACTCGAAGAAGAACTTCGCGAAGCCAAGAACAATCTTGAGGAACTTGTTGCTGAGCGCACGAAAGAGTTGCGCGAGAGCGAGAGCCGTTTGTTCCGCATTCTGGAGCACAGTGCAGCCGACTTGAAAGCGATGCGCCGGTTGAACGAGATCGGAACCCGTTGCTCGCGCGATGGCCAGGATCATGACGGTTGTCTCGAGGAGATTCTGAAGGTCGCCATCGAGATCAGCGGGGCCAACAAGGGAAATATTCAACTGGTCGATCCGCAGTCTGGTCTCCTAGAAATCACCTCTGAAATCGGTTTTGATCGTTCGTTCCTGGAATTCTTCAGGGAAGGTAGCCGGCCTAGTTCATGTGGACTCGCCCTTGAAACGCAGCAACGCGTGATCGTTGAAGACATTCGGCAGAGTGCGCTGTTTGTTGGAACTCCTTCGTTTAAGGTGTTGAGTGAGGCGGGCGTTCGCGCGGTGCAATCAACTCCGTTGGTAAGCAGTGCAGGGCATGTGCTCGGGGTAATCTCGACGCACTTCAGCACGGCTCGGCGTCCTACCGAGCAGGAGTTACGCCTAATGGATCTGCTGGCGCGCCAGGCCGCCGATTATCTTGAGCGTAAACGCGTTGAAGAGGAGCGTGAACAACTGTTGGCCAGCGAGCATGAGTTGCGGCAAACCGCCGAAGAAGCGAATCGGTTGAAAGACGAGTTTTTAGCGATCATGTCGCACGAATTGCGCAACCCGCTCAACGTGATTCTCGGCTATGCGGAGTTGTTGTTGCGCAGCGATGAGATCCGTGGCTCTGCGACGCTGAGACGGATGGCCGATGCAGTCAAGAGAAACGCGGTCGCGCAGTCAAAACTTATTCGCGACCTGCTGGATCTGTCACGGTTGCGCAGCGGCAAACTCGAACTGAATCGAGAAACAGTTTCACCCGTGATGTCAATTCACAATGCTATTGAAACTGTCCGACTCGATGCGCAGGGTAAAGACATCAGGATCGAAGTTGAAGCACCGCAGGAAGCATTGTTTGTAGAAGCGGATCCAGTCAGGCTCGAGCAGGTGATCTGGAACCTGCTGAATAACTCGGTGAAGTTCGCGCCGCGTGAGGGGCGCATTGCGGTCAAGCTGCGCGCTGAACCGGACGAGATCGTTCTGAGTGTTGAGGACAACGGGCAGGGAATCGATTCAGCGTTCTTGCCACACATCTTTGAAATCTTCCGGCAGGCAGACCCCAGCACCAATCGTTCGCAATCCGGCATGGGCATCGGTCTCGCCGTGGTCCAACAACTCGTCGAGTTGCACGGTGGCTCCGTCATCGCTCACTCTGAAGGTCTGGGCCATGGCGCAACGTTTACTATTCGCTTACCACGCAGTGCTGAAACCCACCCATACACCACGCCGCCGCTCGATCTGTGCATCGACTCGCTCGAAGGGATGAATGTGCTCGTGGTGGACGATTCTGAAGACACGGCGGAGATGGTCCGTCACTTGTTGGAGATCGGCGGAGCGTCAGTGACCGCCGTTACCAGTGGTTTGGAAGCGTTGCGCGTTGCTGCTGCGAGGCAGTTTGATGTGGTGCTGTCTGACATTTCGATGCCCGCCATGGATGGCTTTGAGTTTCTGGGTAAGTTACGGTCCATACCCGGTTATCATGACGTTCCTGCCGTAGCGCTAACGGGTTTTGGTCGCCCGGAAGACGTGCAACGCGCCCACGCGCAAGGGTTCTTTGCTCACCTCACCAAGCCGTTCGACATTCAACGCCTTGCTGGTCTGCTACAAAAAATGCCACGGCAACGCGTCGCAGGAGGCGCTTTGACGTAAAATCCACCGCATGAGAATCAAATTCGTCTCCCTTTGCCTTCTCCTCTTCGTTACTTCCGCACTCGCCCAGGTCCCCGATAATCAGCAGTTCATTCGCTTGCAGGCGCCGCTCATCGCGTTGACGCATGTGCGTGTGATCGATGGCACGGGCGCCGCGCCGCGTGACGATCAGACGATCGTGATTTCAGGCGGCAAGATTCAGTCTGTCAGTCCAACCGCCGCCACGACGATTCCGGCCGACGCGCGCATTCTGGATCTTCCCGGCTACACGGTCCTGCCCGGACTTGTCGGAATGCACAACCACATGTTCTTTCCGATGGGTGGCTCGCCCCCGATGTACTCGAACATGGGCAGCAGTTTTCCCCGTCTCTATCTGGCGCTTGGCGTAACGACGATTCGCACGACAGGGAGTGTGGCGCCTTATACCGACCTGGAGTTGAAACGGTTGATCGACTCCGGACGCGTGCTTGGACCAAAGATGCACGTGACCGCACCGTATCTTGAAGGCCGCGGTTCGTTCACGCCCGTGATGCACGAGTTAAAAGACGCCGAAGACGCGCGGCGGATGGTGAACTACTGGGCCGACTCGGGCGCAACGTCGTTCAAGGCATACATGAACATCACGCGCGACGAGTTGCGGGCCGTTGTTGAGGAAGCGCACAAACGCGGGTTGAAAGTGACGGGACATCTTTGTTCGATTGGTTTCCGAGAAGCGGCGGAGATTGGCATCGATAATCTGGAACACGGGCTATTTGTTGATTCGGAGTTTGTTACTGATAAGAAACCGGATGTGTGTCCTGCCGGGGTTGGTGCGAGCCTGCGTGCGTTGGATCTGAACAGCGCGGCCGTGCAGGAGACAATTCGCACGTTGGTCCAAAAGAAGGTGGCGATTACATCTACGCTGCCGGTGTTTGAAGCGAATGCGCCGTTGAGTCAGAGCGGCATTGGCGCCTCGAGTGCGTTACTGAATCCGCGGGTGTTGAATGTGATGTCGACGGATGCGCGCGTTCGGTATTTGCAGAATCGCGCGCGAGTCCCCGGCGATTCTCCGGCGGTTGCGTTGATACGTAAGGCGATGGATTTTGAACGTGCGTTTGTGAAAGCGGGAGGTCTGTTGATCGCCGGGCTTGATCCGACGGGTAACGGCGGGATTGTTGCGGGCTTTGGCGACCATCGTGAGGTGGAGTTGTTGGTTGAGGCGGGTTTTACGCCGCTGGAAGCTATTCAGATAGCGAGTCTCAATGGCGCGAAGTTTCTGGGCGAAGACGCGCGCATCGGTTCGATCGCTCCGGGCAAGCAGGCAGACTTGATGGTGGTAAAGGGTAA